>NZ_JBHUAL010000061.1:0-40915 GCF_042789775.1 Kitasatospora sp. NPDC056800
GACCGCCACCGGCGGTCCGCAGCCCTGGGGCGTGTCTGACAGTTCGCGTCGGATCAGGGCGCGGCGTTGGGGTGCGTGCATCGCAAGGCGGAGGAGGGAGTCCATGCGGAGCATCGGCGACCGACGACAACGCGGCGAGGTGCGTGCACCCGGCGTCGCGCACCCGGCGGGAACTGTCAGACACGCCCCGAAGTCGGGTCGGAGCCGGTCAGGCCTTCGGGACGCGCACGATCAGCGCGTCGCCCTGGCCGCCGCCACCGCACAGCGCGGCCGCGCCCACCCCGCCGCCGCGGCGCTGCAGCTCCAGCGCCAGGGTCAGCACCACCCGGGCGCCGGACATCCCGATCGGGTGGCCGAGCGCGATGGCGCCGCCGTTGACGTTGACGATGTCGGAGGTGACGCCCAGGTCCTTCATGGACTGGTGGGCGACGGCCGCGAAGGCCTCGTTGATCTCGATCAGGTCGAGGTCGGCGACCTCCAGGCCCTCCTTGGCCAGCGCGTGCCTGATCGCGTTGGACGGCTGCGACTGGAGCGAGTTGTCCGGGCCGGCCACGTTGCCGTGCGCGCCGATCTCGGCGATCCAGGTCAGGCCCAGCTCCTCGGCCTTGGCCTTGCTCATCACGACCACGGCGGCGGCGCCGTCGGAGATCTGCGAGGAGGTGCCGGCGGTGATCGTGCCGTCCTTGGTGAAGGCCGGGCGCAGCTTGGCCAGGCCCTCGACGGTGGTGTCCGCGCGGATGCCCTCGTCCTGGCTGAACAGCACCGGCTCGCCCTTGCGCTGCGGGATGGCGACCGGGACGATCTCGGCGTCGAAGACCCCGTCGGCCTGCGCCTTGGCGGCCCGCTGGTGGGAGGCGGCGGCGATCTCGTCCTGCGCCTCGCGCGGGATGCCCAGGCGGGTGTTGTGCTTCTCGGTGGACTCGCCCATCGGGATGTTCTCGTAGGCGTCGGTGAGGCCGTCGTGGGCCATCGCGTCGAGCATCGCGATCGCGCCGTACTTGAAGCCCTCGCGGGACTTCGGCAGCAGGTGCGGGGCGTTGGTCATCGACTCCTGGCCGCCGGCCACCACGATGTCGAACTCGCCGGCCCGGATCAGCTGGTCGGCGAGCGCGATGGCGTCGAGGCCGGAGAGGCAGACCTTGTTGACGGTCAGCGCCGGGACGTTCATCGGGATGCCGGCCTTGACGGCGGCCTGGCGGGCCGGGATCTGGCCGGCGCCGGCCTGGAGCACCTGGCCCATGATCACGTACTGGACCTGCTCGCCGGTGATCCCGGCCCGCTCCAGGGCCGCCTTGATCGCGACGGCGCCGAGGTCGGCGCCGGAGAAGCCCTTGAGGGAACCCAGCAGGCGACCCATCGGGGTCCGCGCACCGGCAACGATCACAGAGGTGGTGTTGGTCATGGGACGGGCCCCTTCGCACGTCGTGGCCAGGTGAGGATGCGCTCAATGTACTGACCTGTTACCCGCCCGTCACCGGAGCGACGGTGTGATCGAGCGCACTGGCACCATCCAGTCAACACCGTGCCGACCCGCTCCGGGTGAACCGCCCGCGGGCCGTCCGCCGGGCGGCCCGCCGTGTGAGCAGGCTCGCACGCCCGGCACTGGCGCCCGTCGCGGGCCATGCGCTGCACTGGGTGCACCTTTAGCCCCACCACCTTCTCCCCACCTCCCGGAGGCCGTCGTGCTGACCCGCATCGACCACATCGGCATCGCCTGCCGAGACCTCGACAAGACGGTCGAGTTCTACCGCGCCACCTACGGTTTCGAGGTCTTCCACTCCGAGGTCAACGAGGAGCAGGGCGTCCGCGAGGCCATGCTCCGGATCAACGGCACCGACGACGGCGGCGCCTCGTACCTCCAGCTGCTGGAGCCCACCCGGCCCGACTCCACCGTGGCCAAGTGGCTGGAGAAGAACGGCGAGGGCGTGCACCACATCGCCTTCGGCACCGCCGACGTGGACGGCGACTCCGAGGCCATCCGGGACAAGGGCGTCCGGGTCCTCTACGACCAGCCGCGGATCGGCTCGATGGGTTCGCGGATCACCTTCCTGCACCCCAAGGACTGCGGCGGCGTGCTGACCGAGCTGGTCACCTCCGCGCAGCAGGGCCACGACGGGCACTGACCCCCTCCCGGCCCGCCCCCGGGCGCGCGGCGTCCCGGGGGCAGCCGACGGTCCGTCGGTCATGACCCGTCAGTAACCTGGCGGGAAGAGCCGGAAAACACCCCTGCGGCCATTCCCCCGCAGTGCGCTCCCACTACAATGCCCAGGTGCGCGAAGGCTCCGGGGGACGGAGGCGACGGGCACGGCCGAAGACAGGCCTGTCCGCCCTCCGGCGGTCGGCCCGTCGCAAGGGGAGTCCATTACGCGGGCACGGCTGAACAGTCGCAAGACGGATCTGTCACCATTCTCCACAAGGCAAGAGTTCGCCCAGGAGTCCACTCGGACGGGGGAACGCGGCACCCCCGCGCTCCCGCGCCCCGGATTCCGACGACCGCGGCGGGCGGCCCCGGCATGGCGGGGGACCGTCCACCGGCTGCGGATGCAAGGACCAGTCGGACCGGCGCCCGGGATACCGGAGCCCGGAACCGGCCGGGTCGAGGACGCGACCAGGAGATGGATGGGACCGCGGAGTGCGGGGCAACGACCGCTACGAGGCTGACGATCACCTCTCCCAGTTCGAGGCCGAGATGGGTCGGACTCGGAAGGAGCGCGACAAGGCAGTCGAGCATGCCGAAGACCTCGCCTACCAGGTGGAGGTCCTGCGGGCGAAACTGCACGAGTCCCGCCGGATGCTGGCCCAGCCGCGCGCCTTCGACGCCGTCTCCGGCCAGGCCGAGCAGATGCTCCGCACCGCCGAGATGCAGGCCCAGCAGCTGCGCGCCGACGCCGAGCGCCAGCTGCGCGACTCCCAGGCCGCCACCCAGCGGATCATGGCCGAGGCCGCCGAGCGCACCGCCCGGCTGGAGGCCGACCTCGCCGCCCGCCGCCGCCAGCTGGAGGACGAGCTCGCCGAGCTGCGCCGCTCCGCCGAGCAGCACGTCAACGGCTGGGCCGAGCAGACCCGGGCCGGCTCCGAGCAGGAGGCCCAGCGGCTGCTCCAGGACGCCCGCGCCGAGGCCGAACGGATGGTCGCCGCCGCCCGTGCGGAGGCCGTCGCCCTCTCCGACCACGCCCGCGCCCAGACCGCCGCCGACGTGGACGCTGCCCGCGGCGAGGCCCAGGCCGCCGCCGAGGCCGCCCTGCAGCGGGCCCAGAACGACGCCGAGCGCCTGCTGCGCGCCGCCTCCGAGCAGGCCCAGCAGGCCGGCGCCCAGGCCGCCGCCGACGTGGACGCCGCCCGCGGCGAGGCCCAGCAGCAGCTGGCCGCCGCGCACGCCGCCGCCGAGGGCCAGCTGGTCGCCGCCCAGGCCGAGATCGGCCGGCTCAAGGCGCAGGCCGCCAACGAGCAGGCCCGGGCCGAGCAGCAGCTCGCCGCCGCCAAGGCCGAGATAGAGCGGCTGCGCGCCGAGGCGATCGCCGAGGCGGAGCGCACCCGCCACGAGGCCACCGAACTGCGCGCCCAGGCCGAGCAGGCCGCCGAGCAGCTCCAGGCCGACGCCGAGGCCGCCGCCGAGCGCCGGGTCGCCGACGGCGAGGCCGCCAACGAGCAGCGCTCGCAGACCGCCCGGGCCGAGGTGGCCCGGATGGTCGCCCAGGCCACCAAGGAGGCCTCGGCGATCCGGGCCGAGGCCGAGGGCGTCCGCACCGAGGCCGCCACCAAGCAGGCCGAGGCCGACGCCGCCCGGGCCGCCGCCGCCGAGGAGAGCGAGCGGCTGCGGGCCACCGCCGAGTCGGTGGCCTCCGAGCTGAAGGCCGAGGCCGAGGCGGCGATCGCCGAACTCCGCGCCTTGGCCGAGCGGGACGTCGCCGAGCTGCGCGCGCACGCCGAGGCCGACGCCCAGCGACTGCGCGGCGAGGCCGAGGAGGCGGGCCGGGCGGCCGGCGCCAAGGACGCCACCGTCCACCTCGCCAAGGCCGCCAAGACCGCCGAGGAGGTCCTCGGCCGGGCCGACCAGGACGCCGAGACGGTGCGCGGCGAGGCCGCCGCCGAGGCCGAGCGGATCCGCGCCGAGGCCGCCGCCGAGGCGCAGCGCCTGCGCGAGCAGGCCCAGGCCGCCGTCGAGCAGGCCCAGAACGCCGCCCTGGACGACGCCGCCGCGATCCGCGAGCGGATCGAGCAGATGCAGGACGAGGCGGCCCGGCTGCGGGCCGAGGCCGAGGAGCTGCGCGCCCAGGCCGCCGCCGAGGCCGACCGGGTGCGCGGCGAGGCCCGCCGCCAGGCCGTGGTCCAGATCGAGGAGTCGGCGAAGAACGCCGAGGAGCTGCTCACCAAGGCCAAGGCCGACGCGGACGAGCTGCGCGCGGGTGCCGCCGGGGAGATCGAGCGGCTGCGCGAGCAGGCCCAGGAGCAGGCCGCCGAGACCCAGGGCCGGGCCGAGCAGACCCTGACCCGGGCCCGGGCCGAGGCCGGGAAGATCACCGAGGCCGCCGAGCAGCAGGGCCAGGACGCGCTCGCCGCCGCCAAGGCCGCGGCCGCCGAGAACCGGTCCGCCGCCGAGCGCGAGACCGCCGAACTCCGGCGCGACGCAACCGAGTTCGACCAGCGGGTGCGTGCCGAGGCGACCGCCGCGGCAGAGGCTACGACCACCGAGGCACAGGCCGAGGCGAAGGCCGTCCGGGACGCCGCGGTGGCCGACGCCGAGCGGGTGCGCACCGAGGCCGACACCGAGGCCGCCCGGGCCCGGGCCGAGGCCGAGGCGGCCGCGAACGCGCTGCGCGAGGAGAGCCGGCGCGAACGCGAGGAGGCCGCCGACGGCCTGCGGCGCGAGCGCGAGGAGACCTCCGAGCACCTGGACGCGGCCGAGGCCGCCCGCGAGCAGGCCGAACAGGCCGCCGCGGAGACCAGGGCCGAGGCCGAACAGGCCGCCGGGGAGCTGCGGGCGCTCGCCCAGCGCGAGACCAGTCAGCAGCGCGAGGCCGCCGAGGCCCACGCCGACCGGGTCCGCACCGAGGCCGAACAGCACGCCACCGACCTCACCGAACGCACCGCGGCGGAGACGACCGAGGTCCGCGAGACCGCCGACCAGTACAGCGCCGAGGTCCGCGAAGCGGCCGACCGGTACGGCGTCGAGGTCCGCGAAGCCGCAGACGCCTACGCCGACGAGCAGCGCACCGCGGCCGACACGTACGCCACCGAGCAGCACACCGCCGCCGACACATACGCCACGGAGCAGCACACCGCGGCCGACGCCTACGCCGCGGAGACCAGGGCCGAGGCCGAACAGGCCGCCGGGGAGCTGCGGGCCCTGGCCCAGCAGGAGACCACCCAGCAGCGCGAGGCCGCCGAGGCCCACGCCGACCGGGTCCGCACCGAGGCCGAACAGCACGCCACCGACCTCACCAAGCGGACCGCGGCGGAGACCGCCGAGGTCCGCGAGACGGCCGACCGGTACGGCGCCGAGGTCCGCGAGACCGCCGACCGGTACGACGTCGAGGTCCGCGAAGCCGCCGAGAAGCACAGCGTCGAGGTCCGCGAGGCCGCCGACACGTACGCCGGCGAGCAGCAGACCGCCGCCGACGCGTATGCCGCCGAGGTCCGCGAGCAGGCCGACGCCCACACCGCCGAGCAGCGCGCCGCCGCCGACGAGGTGCTGGAGCGCGCCGAGGCCACCGCCGAGCAGCGCCGCGCCGAGGCCGCCAAGGACGCCAAGGCCACCCGCGAGAAGGCCGCCGCCGAACTGGCCCTGGCCAACGAGCAGGCCTCGACCGTCCGGGCCGAGGCCGGCCGCGAGCTGTCCGAGGCCCGCGCCACCGCCGACGGCATCCGCGCCGAGGCCGGCGCCGAGCTGGAGCAGGCCAGGGCCGACCGCGCCGAGCTGATCGCCGCCGCCAAGGCCGAGGGCGCCGAGCTGGTGGCCGCCGCCGAGGACGAGGCCGCCGAGGTCCGCCAGTCGGTGGCCGGTATGCACGAGGCCGCCGCCGAGCAGATCGCCGCGCTCAAGGCCGCCGCCGAGCAGGAGGCCACCGAACTCCGCGAGGCCGCCGAGCAGGACGCCACCGAGCTGCGCACCCTCGCCGAGTACGAGACCACCGAGCAGCGGGAGCTGGCCGAGCGGGAGAGCACCGAGCAGCGCGAGTCCGCCGACGCGTACGCCGCCGAGCTGCGCGGCCTGGTCGAGCGGGAGAGCGCCGAGCAGCGCGAGCTCGTCGACCGCGAGACCGCCAACCTGCGGGCCCGCACCGAGGCCGAGACCACCGCCCTGCGCGAGCAGACCGAGCTGGAGCTGGCCGCCGAGCGGGAGGCCGTCGAGGACGAGCTCGGCCGGCAGCGCGCCGAGGCCCGGGCCTACGACGGGCAGCTGCGCGCGGAGGCCGAGGCCGAGCTGCGGGCCGCCCAGGAGGCCGCCGAGCAGCTGCGCGCCGACGCGGAGGCGCAGGCCGCCCGTACGGTGGCCGAGGCCGAGGCCCAGGGCGCCCGGAGCATCGCCGACGCCGAGGAGCTGTCCGCGGCCCTGCGCGCCGAGGCCGACGAGTACGCCCTCGCCACCCGCACCCTGGCCGACGACTACGACTCCGCCACCCACTCCCGCGCCGACGCCTACGACGCGGAGACCCGGGAGGCCGCCGAGCAGTTCGACAAGGCCACCCGCGAGCACGCCAAGTCCGTCCTGGAGAAGGCCTTCGCGGACGCCGAGGCGCTCGGCGAGGACGCCCAGACCACCGCGCTGGCGACCACCGCCGCCGCCGAGGAGCAGGCGGACGCCATGGTCGCGGCCGCCCGCAAGGAGGCCGACCGGCTGGTCGCCGCCGGCGAGGCGGCCGGTCAGGCCGAGGTCGAGAAGGGCCGCTCCGACGCGGACACCCTGCTCGCCGAGGCCCGCCGGGACGCGACCGCGATCCGCGAGCGCGCCGAGGAGCTGCGCGAGCGCACCGACGCCGAGGTCGAGGCCCTGCACGAGCGCGCCCGCAAGGAGAACGCGGCGGCCATGAAGTCGGCCGGCGAGCGGGTGGACGCGCTGGTGACGGCCGCCCAGGAGCAGCTGACCGAGGCCGAGGAGCAGGCGGTGGCCACCGTCGCCGAGGCCGAGGACCGCGCGGCGGCCCTGGTCGCGGCGGCCGAGGACCGCGCGGCCGAGCTGACCTCGGAGGCCTCCGCGGAGGCCAGCAAGGTCCGGCTGTCCGCCGTCCGCAAGGCCGAGGGCCTGCTCAAGGAGGCGGAGACCAAGCTCGCCAACTCCACCGACCGCGCCGAGGCGCTCATCGAGAAGGCCGAGGCCAAGCTCCGGTCGTCCGAGGCGGAGGCCGAGGAGCGGCTGGACCGGGCCTCCACCGAGGCGGAGAAGCGGCTGCGGGACGCCGACGAGTCCGCGGACGAGCAGGTCGAGCTGGCGAAGGCGGAGGCCGAGCGGCTGCTCGCCGAGGCGAAGGCCGAGGCGAAGCGGGTCACCGACGAGGGCCGGCGCGAGCTGGACGAACTGGTGCGCCGCCGCAAGGACATCAACACCGAGATCTCCAGGGTCCAGGACGTGCTGTCCGCCCTGGAGGCGTTCGAGGCGCCGTCACCGGTCGCCCAGGCCAACGGGGGAAGCAGCACCAAGAAGGACGGGGGCGCCAAGGCCGGTGCCGGAGTTGGCTCCCCCCGGTCGGGTGGCAATCGCTCCAAGAGCTCACCACCCGATTGAGCGGACATTGGCGGTCATTGTCCGTGAGAGAACGGCATAACGCCGTCGACACTCCGGTACCGTGTCAGGATTCCCTCAACCACCTCAGCGGTTTGACGACAGGAAGCCCAGAACCCCATGAGCGACAGTCACTCCCCTCACGGCTTCGACCTGGTGCGCCGTGGGTACGAGCGCGCCCAGGTCGACGAGCGGATCACCAAGCTGGTGGCCGACCGTGACAGTGCCCTGACCCGGATCAGCGCGCTGGAGAAGCGCATCGAGGAGCTTCACCTCGAGACCCAGTCCGCCCAGGCGGCGGTCACCGAGGCGGAGCCCTCCTACGCCGGTCTCGGCGCCCGGGTCGAGAAGATCCTGCGACTCGCCGAGGAGGAGGCCAAGGACCTGCGCGACGAGGCGCACCGCGCCGCCGAGCAGCACCGCGAGCTCGCCGAGGCCGCCGCCCAGCAGGTCCGCACCGAGGCCGAGAACTACGCCAAGGACCGCAAGGCCAAGGCGGAGGACGAGGGGCTGCGGATCGTCGACAAGTCCAAGAGCGACGCCGCCCAGCTGCGCGCCGAGGCCAACAAGGACGCCCAGAACAAGCGCGAGGAGGCGGACGCCCTCTTCGAGGACACCCGCACCAAGGCCGCCCAGGCCGCGCTGGAGTTCGAGACCAACCTGGCCAAGCGCCGCGAGCAGTCCGAGCGCGACCTGGCCGCCCGTCAGGCCAAGGCCGAGAAGCGCCTGGCCGAGATCGAGCACCGGGCCGAGCAGCTGCGCCTGGAGGCCGAGAAGCTGCGCACCGACGCCGAGCGCCGCGCCCGCCAGACCGTCGAGACGGCCCAGCGCCAGTCCGAGGACATCGTGGCCGACGCCAACGCCAAGGCCGACCGCATCCGCAGCGAATCCGAGCGCGAGCTGGCGGCGCTCACCAACCGCCGCGACAGCATCAACGCCCAGCTGACCAACGTCCGCGAGATGCTGGCGACGCTGACCGGCGCGGCCGTGGCCGCCGCCTCGCTGCCGACCGACGACACCCTGGGCGTGCCCGCCCAGCAGTCGCGCTGACGCACACCGGCCGAGCCGCACCGCAGGCCCTCACCCGCCCGGGTGAGGGCCTGTCGGCTTGTCGCGCCGTCATCGCCTCGGGCGCGGCTTGACGAAGGGTCCCTAGCGGGGGTAGGCGCCGTCCGGCCGCTGGTACCCGCTGCTGAGCTGGTTGCCCTCGTCGTCCGAGACGGTGCCGAACCAGGAGGTGCACCAGACCGACACCGAGTCCGGCCAGTACTGCACCTCGAAGGGGTGCCCGGGCCCGTAGTCGCCGTACGAGGTGACGATGAAGGTCTCCCCCGGGCGCATCCAGTAGTCCTCGCCGAGCGGTTCCAGGGTCAGCTCGACCAGCCCCTCGCCCCGGTTGGTCACCGGCATCCGGCCGCTCACCTCCAGCGCCGAGAAGTCCCAGGCCGCCGCGTCCTGGCTCTCCTGGCTCATCCGGCGGCCACCCGGGCGAGCAGGGCGCGCACGACGGCGTCGAAGGCCTCCGGCGCCTCCAGGGCGCTCAGGTGGCCCACCCGGGGCAGGACGGTCAGCTCGGCGTCCGGCCGGGCCCGCAGCATCGCCTCGGCCTCCTCCGGCGCCACCAGGGCGTCCTCGGCGCCCGCCACGACCGCGACCGGCACCGGCAGGCCGGCCAGCACGTCCAGGGAGTCCGGGCGGGCCGCCATGGCCCGCTGGGCCCAGGCGACGGCGGCCGGCGACGCGGCGGCGACCATCGCCTCCACCCGCTCCACCAGGTGCTGCGAGTCCGGCCCGAGCTGCCCGGCCGCGACCCGCTCGTCCAGCAGCAGCCGCACGCTGTCCCGCGCGGTGACGACGGCGGCCACCCGCTCCCGGTTGGCCCGGACCGCGTCGGTGTCGGCGGTGGCCCGGGTGTTGGCGAGCAGCAGGCCGGCCAGCCGGTCGGGGTGGCGGCGGGCCAGGGCCAGCGCCGCGTAGCCGCCCATGGAGAGCCCGGCGACCACCGCGCGTTCGATTCCGGCGGCGTCCAGCAGCAGCGCGAGGTCGTCCGCGACCAGGTCCAGCGAGGGCTCGTCGTCGCCCAGCCCGGTGCCGCCGAACCCCCGCTGGTCGGGGGCGAGCACCCGCGCTTCGTCCCCGGTCAGGCCGGGCAGCGCGTCCAGCTGGGACGACCACATCGAGGCGTTCAGAGGAAAGGCGTGCAGCAGCAGGAGTGGTGTTCCGGTACCGCTCTCGCGGACCGACACTGCGGAGGGGAGCTGGGTCATGCCACCAACCTATTCCGGCACGCCCGGCGGGCCCACTCAGCGGGCCGCGATACCCCCTTTGTCCTAGCCTGGCAAAGACCTGAGGGAGCGCGAATGATCGAGTTGCACGACCTGACAAAACGTTACGGCAAGACCCTCGCGGTGGACCGCCTCAGCTTCCAGGTCCCCCAGGGCGTGGTGACCGGCTTCCTCGGCCCCAACGGCGCCGGCAAGTCCACCACCATGCGCATGATCCTCGACCTCGACCGCCCGACCTCCGGCCGGGTCACCATCGACGGCAAGCGCTACGGCCAGCTCAGCGAGCCGCTCAAGTACATCGGCGCGCTGCTGGAGGCCAAGGCCGTCCACCCCGGCCGCACCGCCCGCGACCACCTGCTCTGGCTCGCCCAGAGCAACCGCATCCCCGAGCGCCGGGTCGACGAGGTGCTCGCCCTGGTCGGCCTCACCCCGGTGGCCCGCAAGCGGGCCCGCGGCTTCTCGCTCGGCATGGGCCAGCGCCTGGGCATCGCCTCCGCGCTGCTCGGCGACCCGGAGATCGTCATGTTCGACGAGCCGGTCAACGGCCTGGACCCGGAGGGCATCCTCTGGATCCGCAACCTGATGAAGCGCCTCGCCGGCGAGGGCCGGACGGTCTTCGTCTCCTCCCACCTGATGAGCGAGATGGCCGTCACCGCCGACCACCTGGTGGTCATCGGCCGGGGCCGGCTGCTCGCCGACCTGCCGATGCCGGAGTTCATCCGGCGCAACTCCCGTTCCGCCGTACGGCTGCGCGGCCCGGAGCCCGAGCGGCTGCTCGACGTGCTGGCCCGGGCCGGCCTGCGGCACGAACCCGGCCCGGACGGCTCCTACGAGGTGGTCGACGGGGACATCGCCCGGCTCGGCGAGCTGTTCGCCGGCCAGGGCGTGGTGCTGCACGAGCTCAGCCCGCAGCAGGCCTCGCTGGAGGAGGCCTTCATGCAGATGACGGCCGACTCGGTGGAGTACCACGCGGGCGACGGACCGGGCCTGGACGCGGCCGGCGCGCCCACCGAGTGGGGCGCCGGCTGGAAGGCGGACGGCGCTCCGCAGAACACCACGGCACGGCAGGAGGAGAACTGAGATGGCGTCCTTCCCGGCGGTCCTGCGCTCCGAGTGGACGAAGATCCGCAGCGTCCGCTCGACGGTCTGGACGCTCGCGCTGACCTTCGTCGTCACGGTCGGCATCGGCGCGCTGCTGTCCCTGCTCACCAACAACAACTTCACCGAGTTCCGCCGCGGCGACCAGTCCCCGTTCGACGCCACCGGGACGTCCTTCTCCGGCATCATGCTCGGCGAGCTGGCGATCATCGTCTTCGGGGTGCTGGCGATCGGCAACGAGTACAGCAGCGGCATGGTCCGGGTCACCCTGGCCGCCGTCCCGCAGCGCGGCACCCTGCTCACCGGCAAGGCCGTGGTGCTCGGCGCGCTGGCCCTCGCGGTCTCGCTGGTGACGGCCTTCGCCACCTTCTTCGCCGGCCAGGCGCTGCTCGGCGCGCACTCCACCACGATCGGCGAACCGAACGTGCTGCGGGCGGTCTTCGGGGCGGCGCTGTACCTGACGCTGCTCTGCCTGTTCTCGGCGGGCGTCACCACGATGCTGCACAACCAGACGCTCGCGCTCGGCGTGCTGGTGCCGTTCTTCTTCCTGCTCTCGCCGATCCTCTCGGCGGTGCCGAAGGTCAAGACCCTGGCCCACTACTTCCCCGACTATGCGGGCTCCCGGATGCTGCTGGTGTACGAGCAGCACGGCCAGCCGTACGGGCCGTGGACCGGCTTCCTGATCTGCCTCGCCTGGACGGCGGCCGCGCTGGTCGGCGGCGCGCTGGTGCTCAAGAAGCGCGACGCGTAGCCGTCCCGGCGGCCCGGCCGTCAGTACCGCGGAGCGCCGCGGCCCCGCAGCAGGTTGGAGGCCCGGCGCTCCCGCGCTCCCCAGCAGGCGCGGTGCCAGTGCCGCCGGTCGTCCACGCCCGCGCCGTGCATCGGCCAGGCCACCACGTGGCCCGTCCCCGGCGGGATCTCCTGGTCGCAGCCCGGGCAGCGGTAGAACCGTCCGGCCGTCCCGGCGACCGTCTGGACCACCCAGTCGTCGCCCTGGTAGCTCTCGGTGCGGCGCAGCGAACCGCCGAGCGGGGCGGCCGGTTCTGCGCTCTCGTGGGGGGCGGCGCTCTTGATCCGGTTGCGGCGCGGCGACACGGCGGACTCCCTCTCCTGCTGGCCTCTGGGTCGTTCCAGCCTACGGCCGCCCGGGGCCCCGTACGGCCACTACCACGGCTCCGTCCGGCACTTCGGCGTTTTTGCCGAGATCCACCCGATCATCGGGGAAATTCGGGGTTCGGCGTGCCATTGGCACATGACATCCGATACCCACAGGGGGAGAAGGCGGGGCCCGCAGACCCTGCGCGCACCCGAGGAGGCCCCACGATGAGCAAGACCAGCGCCCGAGCCGAGAGCGGCCGGCCCGTCGGGGTCCGGTCACCCGCCCCCGGCCCGACGCTGACCTCCGTCCCCCCGGTGACGGCCGTCGCGGGCGAGCCGCTGCCGGCCACCCAGTGGGCCGGCGCGCTGCCGCCGGCCACCGGTCCGGTGCGGGTCGGCCTGTTCCTGCTGTCCGCGCAGTTCCCCGGGCAGAGCCACGGCGAGGCGCTGGAGCGCACCGTCCACTCCGCCGTCGAGGCCGAACGCGCGGGCCTGGACAGCGTCTGGCTGGCCGAGCACCACTTCGTCCCGTACGGGGTGTGCCCGGACGCCGCCACGCTGGCCGGGCTGCTGCTCGGCCGCACCCGCCGGATCGGCGTCGGCACGGCGGTCAGCGTGCTCTCCACCCGCCACCCGGTGGGGCTCGGCGAGCAGGCCGCGCTGCTGCACCTCACCTCCGGCGGACGGTTCACGCTCGGGGTGGGCCGCGGCGGCCCGTGGATCGACCTGGACGTGTTCGGCGGCGGCGTGGACGCCTTCGAGAACGGCTTCCCGGAGCGGCTGGACCTGCTGCTGCGCTGGCTGCGCGGCTCCCGGGTGGGCGCGGACGGCCCGCAGTTCGCCTTCCCCGAGGTCGCGGTGGTGCCGCGGGCCACCGAGCCGGTGCGGCGGCCCGGCCTGAGCAGCTGGCTCGGCCTGGGCCAGCGGTCCGGCCCGGTGCGCTTCCCGCGCCAGCGCCGGGACGACGGGGGCCTCGGCGAGGAGCTCACCGCCTCCGGGCGGCCGGTGTCAGGCCCGCCCGTGGTGGTCGCCTGCACCTCGCCGGGCGGGGTGCGGATGGCCGCCGAGCGCGGCCTGCCCATGCTGCTCGGCATGCACTCCGGGGACGACGACAAGCTGCGGATGCTGGAGCTGTACCGGTCCGCCTGGCTGGCCGCCGGGCGGTCCGAGGAGCAGCTGCGCCGGATCGGTCGCCGGCACGTCGCGGCCGGGGTGGCCCAGGTCGACGACCGCGCCGCGGCGGCCCGGTCCACACTGCTGAACGCGATGCCCGGCTGGTTCGAGTACGGGCTCGGCGCCCACCGCACCGTGGACGGCCGCGAGCGCAGGATGCGCGACCCGCGCCAGTACACCGAGCTGCTCTGCGACCTGCACGCGGTGGGCACCCCGCGGCAGTGCGCCGACCGGCTGCTGGCCACCGCCGAACGCACCGGCATCCGGCGCTTCGCCCTGCTCGCCGAGGGCAGCGGCGACGAGGAGACGACCCTGCACAACATCGCCCGGCTCGGCTCCGAGGTGCTGCCGCAACTGGGCTGAGCCCCGTACGGGTCACGGGCCCGGGCCGCCGCCCCTCCCCCCGCACCGGGGAACGGGGCGGCCGGCGCCGCGGCACCGCGGGAAGGCGATCAGCAGTCCCGCAGCTCCTCGGACTGGTTGAGCAGCTGCTCCCGGACCGAGGTGAAGCGGTCGTACCGCGCCGCGTTGGCCTCCGACGGCAGGAACACCGCGACCCGGTGACAGTTCTGGAACGCCAGCCGGACCCCGAAGTGGCGCTGCAGGGCGCCCCGGATGGCGTCGCTGGCGAGGGCGCGCAGCAGCTGGCCACGGGCCTGCTCGCTGGGCGGTGGCACCTGGTTGTCGGCGAAGTCGGTGCCGTCGACCTTCGCCTGGGCGACCAGCGAGCTGATCAGGTCCCAGGCGTACGGCAGCGAGACGCGGACGCAGTCGACGAATTCCCGCTCGTCGACCTCGCCCCGCTCGGCCTTCTCCAGCAGGGCCGGTGAGACGTCGAGCGACATGGATTCTCCTCTCGCGGTCCACCCGCGCGGCGCCCGGGTGGTCGTGCGTAGGTCAAGCTCACAGTGAGGGTGGTGGTTTCGCATGGGGCGTCCGGAACACCGAGGGACAGGGGTTTCCGGCGCCTTCGCGACGGCGGCGGCGCCACGGGACGTGACGTCCCGGACACCGAACGCGCTCACAACAGCGTGGCAGTCAACGGAGCGGCGGGCCCGTCATTCCTGTGGATTGCTTCGGAAACACAGTGCGGTGCACCAGATTGGCCGGATCCCGTCGGATCGTTCATCTGAAGTCTCCATCCCCGTTGACAGCGATCCCGCGAGCGTGTCGTCACACACCGTAGCGACCCGAGGGTGGGGGCGCCAGGCCTCGACGGGCGGTAGCCGGACCGCAGGACCTCAATGTTGGCCGGGTTCGCGCTTTCTTCACCCAGCCGTCGCGGAATCGCATCAACTGGCCCCGGTGGGCTAGCGTGGTCGACCGTGCGTCTCGTAATTGCCCGCTGCTCAGTCGACTATGCCGGTCGGCTCTCCGCCCATCTGCCCTCCGCCACCAGGCTGATCCTGGTCAAGGCCGACGGCAGCGTCAGCATCCACGCCGACGACCGCGCCTACAAGCCGCTCAACTGGATGTCCCCGCCGTGCGTCCTCAAGGAGGCCGACGGGGTCTGGACGGTGGAGAACAAGGCCGGCGAGAAGCTCATCATCACGCTGGAGGAGGTGCTGCACGACTCGTCCCACGAGCTCGGGGTCGACCCGGGCCTGATCAAGGACGGCGTGGAGGCACACCTCCAGGAGCTGCTCGCGGACCGGATGGAGGTGCTCGGTGCCGGCTGGTCGCTGATCCGCCGCGAGTACCCCACGGCGATCGGCCCGGTCGACATCCTCTGCCGCGACGCCGACGGCTCCACGGTGGCCGTCGAGATCAAGCGCCGCGGCGAGATCGACGGCGTCGAACAGCTCACCCGCTACCTCGAACTCCTCAACCGGGACCCGCTGCTGGCCCCGGTCAAGGGCGTCTTCGCCGCGCAGGAGATCAAGCCGCAGGCCCGCGTGCTGGCCACCGACCGCGGCATCGGCTGCGTGGTGCTGGACTACGACGAGCTGCGCGGCATCGACGACGACAAGCTCAAGCTGTTCTGACCGTTCAGGACGGGCTCGCGCTCGCCGTCCCGCTCGGGGCCGTCGGCGACCCTGACGTGGGCGGCGGCGAGCTCGCGGTGGACGCCGGGGCCGACGAGCTGTGGCCCGTCGTCGGCGGCTGCGAGGGCTGCCCCGTCTGCTGGGGCGGCGGCGACTGACCCGGCGGCTGGACCGGCGGCTGCGACTGGCCCGGTGCGGGCGGCTGCGACTGCTGCGGGGCCTGCGACTCGCCCGCCCCCGGCGAGGAGCTCGGCCGCCTGGTCGGCGAGGCGCTCGACGCGTGCGAGGCACTGCCGCTCGTGGACGGCTGCGGGCCGCTCCCCTGCCCCGCCGGGCTGCCCGGCCCGGCACCGGCCGTCCCCGCCCCGGTGCTGCCGGAGGGCTGCGGGAACGGCGCCTCCTGGGTGTCGCCGCCGCCGTCCATCCGGCCGCTGTACGGGTCCTTCCCCTTGACCTCGTCCGGCCCGCTGAAGCTCATCGCCACCGCCGTGCCGAGCACCCCCAGGGTCAGCACCGCTGTGGAGACCACGGCCGCCCGCCGCCGCCGGCTGGACTTCAGGCGGGCCGGCACCCGGGCCGCGATCTTGCGGATCACCGGGGCCCGGCCGGGCCCCGCCACGGCGGGCGCGGCGGCCGGCAGCTGCCGGCCCTCGGCGCGCAGCAGGTCGAGCATCCGGCCGACGGCGGCCACCCCGCGCTGGTCGCCCGCGGCGGCCCGCAGGGTGAGCGCGGTCTCCAGTTCGGCGATGGCCCGGGAGGGCTGCTGGAGGCAGATCGCGTGCACGCCCGCCTCGTGGTGGAACCAGGCCTGGTCGACCGCCGAACCGGTCTGGCGGGCCGCCTCCAGGCCGAGCTGGAGCACCCGCTCCCAGGCGCCCCAGCGCAGCGACAGCGCCAGCGCGGGCGCCGCCGCACGGGCGAGCCGGACCACCGCGTCGTGCCGCCCGGCGGTGCGGTCGGCGAGCAGCACCCCGATCATCACCTCGGCCTCGGCGGCGATCTGCTCCAGCGTCACCGAGCTGTGCCCGACCCACCAGGCGAAGTGCTGGGCGGCGCCGTCGACGCAGCCGCGGGCCGGCCAGTGCGGGGCGAGCAGGTCCTGCGCGCCGGCGGTCAGCCGGTGGTGCCCGCCGATGGACACCGCCAGTCCGGCGTCGGCGAGTTCGGCGAGCGCGGCCTCGCCCTGCCCGACGTCGATCAGCGCCGGCAGGTGCGGCGCGGTGGGGCACTCGCCGCCGAGCGCGACGGCGAGCCGCAGCACGGCCTGCGCGGGCTCGCTCAGCCCCTCGGCGAGCCGGACCGCGGGCGAGGCGGTCTCCGCCACCGAGGGCAGCGGGACGGTGCGGCGCAGCGCGTCCTCCCGGATCGCCGGGTCCGGGTCGTGGACGGGCCCCTCGACGGCCCCGAAGACGTCCATCCGGTCGTCCTCGGCGGCGACCAGCGCGTCCACCGCGACGTCCCGCTGGCGCAGCAGGGCGGCGGCCTGGACGAAGCGCAGCGGCAGGCCCTCGGACTCGAACCAGAGGTCCACCGCCCAGGCCTTCTCGTCGACGTCCAGCGGCCGCCCGGCCAGCCGGGCGGTGAGGGCGAGGCAGGCGGAGCGGGAGAGCCCGGCCACCAGGTGGTCCTGGAGCCGGGAGCCGGCCGGCAGCGGCGGGCCGTCCGGGGCGGCGGAGATCAGGAAGGCGCAGCCGGGGGCGGCGGCGAGCAGCTGCTCCAGCTCGGCGCCCGCGGGCTCGGCGGAGTCGATCACCACGATCGCGCCGACCTCGGCGAGGTGGGCGGCCAGCTGCCCGGGGTCGGGGCGGTAGCCGGGGGCGTGGTGGGTGGCCGCGAAGAGGTCCTGGAGCAGGTCGGGAAGGGTCCGGCGGTGGCCGCAGAGCTGCACCACTCCACCGGGGGCGAGGTCGGCGGCGGCCTCGGCGACGGCCGACAGCAGCGCGCTGCGGCCCGAGCCGGCCTGGCCGACCAGGCGTATCGAGCGGCCCTCGGAGAGCAGGCCGAGCAGTTCGACGACGTCGACCTCGCGGTCCAGCATCGGCAGGTCGGCGGGCCCGGCGCCGAGCGCGAGCGGGCCGACCGCGCGGCCGACGCCGCCGACCGGACCGCGGGCGGGCTCGCTGCGTCCGGTCCGGCGCGGACGCGGACGCCACTCCTCGGGACAGGTCCTGGCCTCGGAGCCGTCCGGTGCGCCGACGCCCACCAGCAGGCCGCCGGAGACCAGTTCACCGCCACGGGTGCGGACGGCCTCCTGCCGGAACTCACCGGATGGCTGTGACACGTTCTGCTCCGCATCGTGCTCGGCCGTCGGCGCCCCGCGCCGCCCGGCTGACGTCCCGCTCGCGGCCGCGGCCGGGCTGGAGGCAGCCCCGGCGGCCGTCTTCTGACGGGCAGACTCTTGCACATCCGGCCCCGACCGTGCAGAGCGGTCCGTGGCTGACGACCGGTCGGCGGCGCTGACCAGGGACGTTGCGCGGGCGGGGTCGGACGTACGCGGGCGTGCGGTCCGGCGCGCGGAGCAACCGTGTCTAGAGCGCGACCCCGTGCGCCTCGGCGACGCCCGCGGCGCCGTCGACGGCCAGGATGCGGTGCAGCTTGGTGGCCACCAGCAGCCGCTGGAGCTGGGCCGGGACGGAGCGCAGCACCAGGCGGCGGCCGATCCGGCCGGCCCGCCGGTGGGTGCCCATGATCACGCCGAGTCCGGTGGCGTCCCAGAACTCCAGCCGGGCGAGGTCGAGCACGAGGTCGCCGAGGCCGCCGTCCACGGCCTGGTGCAACCGGACCCGCGCGTCGGCGGCGGTGCGCACGTCGAGGCGGCCTTCGATGGCCAGCGCCGTGTGGTCGCCGGTGATGCGCATGCTCTCCTCCTTCGCCTGGACGGCCTGGTGCGGGGCGGGTCCGCCCCGGCCGTGCCGGGTACGGGAGCGGGGGGTTCGTCCGGGCGGGCCGCAGCCCCTCACCCGGCCCCGGGCGGAATGCCGGGTTCCCTCATCTGACGGTGAACCGGCTCCGCAGGTTGCTGGTTCCGGCCAGATCTGAAGCAACTTCACCCGTCCGAGGGAATATACGCAGGTCGGCCCCACACCTACGCTCGATTACCGCCCAAATCACCCGTCTGCGGCACGCTGCGTGAGGAAACTCACCCGGCCCGGCGGAGCGGGCCGTACGATGCTCCGATCGCACGGCCCGCCGGTCGTTCAGCCCCGCCGGCTCACTTGCCCTCGTACGGGTAGAAACCGCGGCCGCTCTTGCGTCCCAGGTCACCGGCGGTGACCATGCGGGCCATGATCTCCGGCGCGGCGAACTTCTCGTCCTGGGTCTCGTCGTAGATGTTGCGGGCGGCGTGCAGCAGGATGTCCACGCCGGTCAGGTCGGCGGTCTGGAGCGGGCCCATCGCGTGGCCGAAACCGAGCCGGCAGGCGGTGTCGATGTCCTCGGCGGTGGCCACGCCCGACTCGTACAGGCTGGCGGCCTCGACGACCAGCGCGGTGATCAGGCGGGTGGTCACGAAGCCGGCCACGTCGCGGTTGACCACCACGACCTCCTTGCCGACGCCCTCGGCGTAGGCGCGGGCGGTGGCCAGCGTCTCGTCGCTGGTCTTGTAGCCGCGGACCAGCTCGACCAGCTTCATCATCGGGACCGGCGAGAAGAAGTGGACGCCGACGACCGACTCCGGGCGCTCCGTGGCGGCGGCGATCCGGGTGATCGGGATGGCGGAGGTGTTGGAGGCCAGCACGGCGCCGTCCTTGGCGAGCTTGTCGAGCTCGCGGAAGACGCCCTCCTTGACCTCCAGCTTCTCGAACACGGCCTCGACCACGATGTCGGCCTCGGCGACGGCGCCCAGGTCGGTGGTGGTGGTGATCCGGCCCAGCGCGGCCTCGGCGTCCTCGGCGCTCAGCCTGCCCTTGGCGACGAACTTCCCGTACGAGGCGCGGATGCCCGCCAGGCCCCTCTGGAGCGCCTCCTCGGTGACGTCCCGCAGCACCACCGGGTGGCCGGCCTGCGCGGACACCTGGGCGATGCCGGCGCCCATCAGGCCGGCACCGATCACGGCGATCTGCTTGCTGGACGCATTGCTCATGGCTGGGTCTCCCGATGCCGTCGCCGCCCTGCGGGCGGGCCCTGAAGGCGGCTCAGGACAGGGGTCACCCGCCGTAGGAGCCGCATCGCTCTGGCCGGACTCTAATGCCCAAATCCCCCGTGCAATAGCAATCGGGAGTGTGATCTGCAACCGACCTGGTCGGTCGCCCAAGAAGGCGACCGGAGGGCGACAAGAGGGTGATCAGATGGTCAGCCCGAGGTCCTGGGCCAGGATCGCCGCCTGCACCCGGCTGCGCAGCCGCAGCTTCGCCAGGATGCGGCTGACGTGCGTCTTGGTGGTCGCCTCCGCCATCTCCAGCCGGGCCGCGATCTCCCCGTTGGACATCCCGGAGCCGATGCAGGCCAGCACCTCCCGCTCGCGGCCGGTCAGCGCCCCCACCGCCGCCCGGGCCTCCGGTCCGACCGTCCGCTCGGGGCGGGCGAAGGCCCCGATCAGACGCTTGGTCACCGAGGGCGCCAGCATGCCGTCCCCGCGCGCCACCGTACGGATGCCCTCGACCAGGGTGTCCGCCTCCAGGTCCTTGAGCAGGAAGCCGGACGCGCCGGCCCGCAGCGCGCCGTAGACGTACTCGTCCAGGTCGAAGGTGGTCAGCACGAGCACCTGCCCGGCCCCGGCGGCGACCACCTCGCGGGTCGCCGAGACGCCGTCCAGCCGGGGCATCTGCACGTCCATCAGCACCACGTCCGGCCGCAGCTCCAGCGCCAGCCGGACGGCCTCCTCGCCGTCGGCGGCCTGCCCGACCACCTCGAACCCCGGCTCGGCGCGCAGGATCATCACCAGCGCCGCCCGCACCGCCGCCTGGTCCTCGGCCACCAGTACCCGGATCGTCATGCCCGCCCCTCGTTCCCCTGGGCGCGCGGCAGCACCGCGCGCACCCTCCAGTACCCGTCCCGCGGCCCGGCCTCGAAGCTGCCGCCGAGCAGCCCGGCCCGTTCCGCCATGCCCACCAGCCCCGCCCGGGCGCCGGGCAGCCCGCGGCCCGGCCCGCCCCGGTACGGGCTGTCGACGGCGATCCGCAGCTCCTCCGGCGCGAACTCCAGCCGCAGGCTGACCAGTCCGGGCCCGGCGTGCTTGAGCGCGTTGGTCAGCGACTCCTGGACGATCCGGTACGCGGCCAGCCCGACCGGCACCGGCAGGTCACCGCGCTCACCGGACTCGGACAGCTCGAAGTCCAGCCCGACGTCCTGGCCGGCCGCCCGGGCCTTGGCCAGCAGGGCGTCCACCGCGGCCAGGTCGGGCGCCGCGTAGGACTCGTCCACCTCTCCCCCGCCGCTGTCCCGGAGCAGCCCGATCATGCGTCGCATTTCGGCCAATCCCTGGACGCTGTTCTCCCGGATCACCGCCAGCACCTCCACCAGCGGATCGTCCTCGGGCAGGCTCCGGCGCCGGGCCACCGACTGGGCGCCGGTGGCGTGGATCGCGATCGCCGACAGGTGGTTGGCCACCACGTCGTGCAACTCCCGTGCCATCCGGGCCCGTTCGGCGCCGATCGCCTCGCGCCGGTCCATCTCCGAGAGCAGCGCGGTCTGTTCCGCCCGCAGCCGCTCGGCCTCCGCCTCCTCCCGGTGCTTGCGCACCACGTCCCCGGTCCACACCGGGGCCAGGAAGACCAGCGAACTGACCACCACCACCAGCAGCGCCCCGGACGTCCCGCCGTAGATCGCCGCGAGGGTGGAGAGCGCCAGCACGGTGGCCCCGCCGCTCAGGTGCAGCACCCGGGACATCCGCGGGGTGCCGTAGATCACCGCCGCGTACAGCAGGTCGGTGTACATGATCAGCGTCGCCAGCAGGCTGCCGGCGAACAGGCTGCCCGCGAAGGCCAGCCCGCCCAGCGACACCGCGAGCACCGGCCTGGTCCGGCGCACCAGCTCCAGCCCCGCCAGCACCACCAGCGGCAGCACCACCGCCCACAGCGGCACCCGGTCGGCCCGGTCGTACACCTTGAAGACGATCAGCACCGTACCGCCGAGCAGCCCGCAGAGGGCGATCAGCTGGTCCTGCCGGCGCGGGGAGAGGGCGGGGAACGGGAGGGGCACGTTCCCATCTCACCATCCCCGGCGGCCGGCCCGGCTCCGGTCCACGGAGGAGCCCGCTACATCGAAAGGTGCAGGCCGCTACGGCACCGCGCGACGACGACAGCGGCGCGCCCGCGCACCAGGCTGGAAGCACCGCCGAAACACCCGGGAGCAGAACGTGATCGTCACCCTCATCGTCGCGGCCGAGATCTCCTTCTGGATCCTGCTCGGCCTCGGCCTCGCCACCCGCTACCTGCTCCGGTGGCGCCGCACCAGCACCGCGCTGCTGGTCGGTCTGCCACTGGTCGACCTCACCCTCTACGCCCTCACCGTCCTCGACCTGCGCGGCGGCTCCACCGCGAGCTGGACGCACGCCCTCGCCGCGAGCTACGCGGGCTTCTCGATCGGCTACGGCCCCTCGCTGGTCCGCTGGGCCGACCGGCACTTCCTGCACCGCTTCGCCGGCGGCCCCAAGCCGCTGCCCTCGCCCAAGTACGGGCCCGAGCGGACCAGGTACGAGTGGCAGATCGCCGGCCGGACCGTCGTGTCCGCCGCCGTCACGCTGAGCCTGATCACCCTGCTCGTCCCGCTCTCCGCGGGCTCCGCCCACTTCGGCACCTTCCTCCAGTGGTACCTCAAGCTGGGCATCGCCGCCGTGGTCAACGTGATCGTGGCCGGCTGCTACTCGCTCTGGCCCAAGCAGCCGCCGGCCGGCGTGCTGGTCGAGGACGGCCGGGTGGTCACCGGGAAGACCCTCGCCGGGACCACCCCCGGCGGCACGCCCGCCGACCGGCCCTGAACCGTCGAGGGCCCGTCCCCGGACCCCCACGGGGGAGGAGTCCGGGGACGGGCCCTCGTCGCGTTCTAGCGGTTCTCGCCCGGGACCCAGAGCACGTCGCCGCGCTCCTTGTTGGCCACCCGGGCCAGGATGAACAGCAGGTCGGACAGCCGGTTGAGGTACTTCGCGGTCAGCGGGTTGACGCTGTCGCCGTGCTCCGCGATCGCCGACCAGGTGGAGCGCTCGGCCCGCCGGACCACCGTGCAGGCCAGGTGCAGGTGGGCCGCCCCGGCCGTGCCGCCGGGCAGGATGAAGCTGCGCAGCTTCTCCACCCGCGCCAGGTAGTCGTCGCAGTCCGCCTCCAGCCGGTCGATGTAGGACTGCAGCACCCGCAGCGGCGGGTACTTCGGGTCCTCCACCACCGGGGTGGACAGGTCGGCGCCGACGTCGAACAGGTCGTTCTGGACCCGGACGAGCACCGCCGTCATGTCCTCCGGCAGCTCCCCCACGGCGAGGGCCACCCCGATCGCCGCGTTCGCCTCGTTGGCGTCCGCGTACGCGATCAGTCTCGGATCGGTCTTGCTGGTCCGGCTCATGTCGCCGAGCGCGGTGGTGCCGTCATCGCCGGTACGGGTGTAGATGCGCGTCAGATTGACCATGCGGCCAGCGTAGCCGCCGGGTTAGGCGGCGTTAACCCCGCCTGGAGAGGCCGCTACGCGACATTCACCCTCTGCCCGGGCGGGGCCGCCTCCAGCCAGGCCAGGAAGCCGGTCAGCGCGTCCTCGCTCATCGCCAGTTCCAGCGGCGCGCCGTTGTGCAGGCAGCGCAGCACCACCGAGCCGGACAGCAGCGCCAGTTCCTCCTGGCCCTCCGGGTAGCGCCGGCCGAGCACCTCGATCTCCCGGCGCGGAAGCATCTTGCGCGGGCGCGGGGCGTACGAGAAGACCCGGAACCACTCGATCGAGTCACCGCTGTAGCGGCCGATACCAAAAACCCACCCCTTGCCGTCGGTCGGGGGGACCGGGGCTGAGGTGGGTTTGCCGTTCTCGTCGAGGTCGGGCTGCGTCGAGGCGTCGGCGGGCATTTTGAGCCGGTAACTGCAGTCGAAGGTGCCGCCGACCCGCTGGATCAGGCGGCGTCGGACGGCGAAGGCCATCAGCCCGATCACTCCCAGGGCCACGACCGCCGCACACACCACAAGCGCGAGGACCATGCTCACCTACCTCCTCGCTACCCGCGTTCCCCGTAACGGTCGTATCAAGCGACCGCGCTGACCTACCAACTACGACGACAGTCCCGGGGTCACGCTCGCGCGTCCCCGGGACCGTCGGTCGACCCCGCTAAACCGGGGTCCGGCGCACTCAGGCGTGGGCCTTGAGGCCGCGCGCCGCGAACAGACGGACCTCGGCGCGCCGCTCGGCGTGCTCGTCCAGGCCCGACTTGGCCTTCTCCAGTGCGCGCTCGGCACGCGCGACGTCGATCTCGTCCGCCAGCTCGGCGATCTCCGCGAGCAGAGACAGCTTGTTGTCGGCGAAGGAGATGAAGCCGCCGTGCACCGCGGCGATCACGGTGCCGCCGTCCACCGTGCGGATGGTGACGGGACCGGTCTCCAGCACGCTCAGCACCGGGGTGTGGCCCGGCATGATGCCGGTGTCACCGGAGGCCGTACGGGCGACGACGATGGTGGCCGCACCGGACCACACCTTGCGGTCGGCTGCGACCAGCTCGACGTGCAGCTCAGCCAACGTGGGCTCCTAGGCTCATGCAACGCCCGATTACTCGGGAGTTTCGGTAAGAATAACGGCCCCGCGCCTCCGGCATGAAACCGGCGGCACGGATTTGACCGGAATCACAGCCGATGCGACGCGAGGGGTGGGTCCCAGGGCTGGGGCCCACCCCTCACGGTCACGCTCAGCTGCTACCGGCCGCGATTACTTCTTCGCCAGCTCGGCGGCGTTCTTCTCGAGGTCCTCGATGCCACCGCACATGAAGAAGGCCTGCTCCGGGACGGAGTCGTACTTGCCGTCCGCGATCGCGTTGAAGGCCTCGATGGTCTCCGACAGCGGCACGGTCGAACCCTCGACACCGGTGAACTGCTTCGCCACGTAGGTGTTCTGCGAGAGGAAGCGCTCGATGCGACGGGCGCGGTGCACCGTGATCTTGTCCTCTTCGGACAGCTCGTCGATACCGAGGATCGCGATGATGTCCTGGAGGTCCTTGTACTTCTGCAGGATCCCCTTGATACGGATGGCCGTGTCGTAGTGGGTCTGCGCGATGTACCGCGGGTCGAGGATGCGGGACGTGGAGTCCAGCGGGTCGACGGCCGGGTAGATACCCTTCTCCGAGATCGGGCGCGACAGAACGGTCGTCGCGTCCAGGTGGGCGAAGGTGGTGGCCGGCGCCGGGTCGGTCAGGTCGTCCGCGGGGACGTAGATCGCCTGCATCGAGGTGATCGAGTGACCGCGGGTCGAGGTGATGCGCTCCTGGAGGAGGCCCATCTCGTCGGCCAGGTTCGGCTGGTAGCCCACCGCGGAGGGCATGCGGCCGAGCAGGGTCGACACCTCGGAACCGGCCTGGGTGAACCGGAAGATGTTGTCGATGAAGAGGAGCACGTCCTGCTTCTCGACGTCACGGAAGTACTCCGCCATGGTCAGCGCGGACAGCGCGACCCGCAGACGGGTGCCCGGCGGCTCGTCCATCTGGCCGAAGACCAGCGCGGTCTTGTCCAGAACGCCCGAGTCGACCATCTCGTCGATGAGGTCGTTGCCCTCACGGGTGCGCTCGCCGACACCGGCGAACACCGACACACCACCGAAGTTCTCGGCGACGCGGTAGATCATCTCCTGGATCAGAACGGTCTTGCCGACACCGGCACCACCGAACAGACCGATCTTGCCACCCGTGACGTACGGGGTGAGCAGGTCGATGACCTTGATACCGGTCTCGAACATCTCGGTCTTGGACTCGAGGTCCTTGAACTCGGGAGCCTTGCGGTGGATCGGCCAGCGGACCTCGACCTGCTTGTCGAACTCCGCCTTGTCGACGTTCAGCACGTCACCGAGGGCGTTGAACACCTTGCCCTTGGTGATCTGGCCGACCGGGACGGAGATCGCCGCACCGGTGTCGGAGACCTGCGAACCGCGGACCAGGCCGTCGGTCGGCTGCATCGAGATGCCGCGGACCATGCCGTCGCCGAGGTGCTGGGCGACCTCGAGGGTCAGGATCTTCTTGCCCGTGCCGTCGGGGTTGTCCACCTCGACGTGCAGGGCGTTGTACATGTCCGGAATCGCGTCGACGGGGAACTCCACGTCGACGACCGGGCCGATGACCCGCGCGACGCGGCCCGTCGCCGTGGTCGGCTCAACAGTGGTGGTCATACTCATTCGCTCCCGCGGCTAGCGTCGGCGAGGGCGTTGGCGCCGCCGACGATCTCGCTGATTTCCTGGGTGATCTCGGCCTGACGGGCCGAGTTGGCAAGCCGCGTGAGCGACTTGATGAGCTCGCCGGCGTTGTCCGTCGCGCTCTTCATCGCGCGGCGGCGGGCGGCGTGCTCGGAAGCGGCCGACTGCAGCAGCGCGTTGTAGATCCGGCTCTCGACGTACCGCGGCAGGAGCGCGTCCAGGACGCCCTCCGCCGACGGCTCGAAGTCGTACAGCGGGAAGATCTCCGACTTGGCCGGCGACTGGTCGCTGAGCTGGACCTCGTCCAGCTTCAGCGGCAGCAGCCGCGCCTCGACCGCGTTCTGCGTCAGCATCGACACGAACTCGGTGGAGACCAGGTGCAGCTCGTCCACGCCGCCGGTCTCGGCCGTGAAGGCCTCGATCAGGTCGGCCGCCACGGTCTTCGCGTCACCGTAGGTCGGCTTGTCCGAGAACCCCGTCCACGAGTCCGCCACCGTCAGGCCGCGGAACGTGTAGTACGAGACGCCCTTGCGGCCGATGATGTACGTCACCACGTCCTTGCCCTCGGACCGCAGGCGCTCGCTGAGCACCTGGGCGGCCTTGATGGCGTTGGTCGAGTAGCCGCCCGCCAGGCCGCGGTCCGCCGTGATCAGCAGGACCGCGGCGCGCTTGGCGGCCGGGTTCTCGGTGGTGAGCGGGTGCTTGGCGTTGGACCGGGTGGCCACCGCCGTCACCGCCCGGGTGAGCTCATCGGCGTACGGAGTGGAGGCGGCCACCGCGCGCTGCGCCTTGACGATGCGCGACGCGGAGATCATCTCCATCGCCTTGGTGATCTTCTTCGTCGCGGTGACAGAGCGGATCCGGCGCTTGTAGACCCGAAGCTGTGCTCCCATGGGTCGTTACGTCCTTTCCCTCGCTACCGGACTCAGGCCTGCTCGGAGAGCAGCTTGCCGTCAGCGGTCTGGTACCCCTGCTTGAAGGCCTCGACGGCGCTGGTCAGCGCGTCGACGGTGCCGTCGGCCAGCAGGCCGGTCTCCACGATGCCGGCCAGCAGGTCCTTGTGCTGGAGGCGGACGTGGTCCAGGAACTCGCGCTCGAAGCGGCGGATCTCGGCGACCGGGACGTCGTCCAGCTTGCCGGTGGTGCCGGCCCAGATGGAGACGACCTGCTCCTCGACCGGGAACGGCTGGTACTGGCCCTGCTTCAGCAGCTCGACCATGCGCGCACCGCGCTCCAGCTGGGCCTTGGAGGCCGCGTCCAGGTCGGAACCGAAGGCGGCGAAGGCCTCCAGCTCACGGTACTGGGCGAGGTCCAGACGCAGGCGGCCGGCGACCGAGCGCATGGCCTTGATCTGGGCGGAGCCACCGACGCGGGAGACCGAGATACCGACGTTCACGGCCGGGCGGATGCCGGCGTTGAACAGGTCGGACTCCAGGAAGCACTGGCCGTCGGTGATGGAGATGACGTTGGTCGGGATGTACGCCGAGACGTCGTTGGCCTTGGTCTCGATGATCGGCAGACCGGTCATCGAGCCGCCGCCCAGGGCGTCGTTCAGCTTCGCGCAGCGCTCCAGCAGGCGGGAGTGCAGGTAGAAGACGTCACCCGGGTAGGCCTCGCGGCCCGGCGGGCGGCGCAGCAGCAGGGAGACGGAACGGTAGGCCTCGGCCTGCTTCGACAGGTCGTCGAAGATGATCAGGACGTGCTTGCCGTCGTACATCCACTCCTGGCCGATGGCCGAACCGGTGTACGGGGCGAGGTACTTGAAGCCGGCCGGGTCGGAGGCGGGAGCGGCCACGATGGTGGTGTACTCCAGCGCGCCGGCCTCCTCCAGGGCGCCGCGGACGGACGCGATGGTGGAGCCCTTCTGGCCCACGGCGACGTAGATGCAGCGGACCTGCTTCTCCGGGTCGCCCGAGCGCCAGTTGTCACGCTGGTTGATGATCGTGTCGACGGCCACCGCGGTCTTGCCGGTCTGGCGGTCGCCGATGATCAGCTGGCGCTGGCCGCGGCCGATCGGGGTCATCGCGTCGATGGCCTTGATACCGGTCTGCAGCGGCTGCTTGACCGACTTGCGGGCCATGACGCCGGGGGCCTGCAGCTCCAGGGCACGGCGACCGGTGGCGGCGATGTCGCCCAGGCCGTCGATCGGGTTGCCCAGCGGGTCCACGACGCGGCCGAGGTAGCCGTCGCCGACCGGAACCGAGAGGACCTCGCCGGTGCGGCGCACGGTCTGGCCCTCTTCGATGCCGCCGAACTCACCGAGGACGACGACACCGATCTCGCGGGTGTCGAGGTTCAGCGCGAGGCCGAGCGTGCCGTCCTCGAACTTCAGCAGCTCGTTCGCCATGACCGAGGGCAGGCCCTCGACATGCGCGATGCCGTCCGCCGCGTCAGTGACCTTGCCGACCTCTTCCACAGAAGCGGCGTCCGGCTGGTACGACTGGACAAAGTCGGCCAGCGCGTCCCGGATCTCCTCCGGACGGATCGTAAGCTCCGCCATCAGGCTTCCCTGCTCTCCTAGTTTGCGATCCTCGGCCCGCCATTGAGGGCCGCAAGTATTCGACTCTCGGCCGGGTCTTCCGAACCGGCCGTACGATGTGCCGGCTCCTTGGGGAGCCGGTTTCCCGACCGAGGGTCGGATGTGCTGCTTGGGTGCTCAGCCTTCGAGCGACTGGCGAGCGCCCTCGAGGCGGCTCGACACGGTGCCGTTGATGATCTCGTCGCCGATCTGCACCCGGACGCCGCCGACGACCTCGGGGTCGACGTCGATGTTCAGGTGGACCTGGCGGCCGTACATCCGGGCCAGAGCACCGGACAGGCGCTCCTTCTGGGTGTCCGACAGCGGCACCGCGGTGGTGACCAGGGCCACCACGCGGCCGCGGCGCGCGGCGGCGAGCTTCGAGTAGGACTCCAGGCCCTGCTCCAGGCTACGGCCACGCGGCACGTTGACGAGGGCGGTGACCAGCCGGACGGTACCGGCGTTGGCGCGGCCGCCGAGCAGCTTGCCGATCAGCCCGGCCTTCGCGACGGCACCGGCCTTCGGCTCGGTCAGCGCGGCGCGCAGCTCGTGCGAGCCGCTCACCACCCGGCCGAAGCGGAAGAGCTCGTCCTCGACGTCGTCCAGGGCGCCGGCCTTGTCCGCGGCGATGATCTCCGCGTAGGCGGCGAGCTCCTCGGTCGCGTCCACCAGGTCGCGCGAGCCCGACCAGCGGGAGCGGACCAGGCCGGAGACCAGGTCGACGGCCTCGCCGGAGACCTGGCCGGTCAGCAGCGAGGTGACCAGCTGGGCCTTGTCCTGGCCCGACCGCGAGGGGTCGGTCAGGACGCGGCGCAGCGACACCTCGCGGTCCAGCACGGCCGTGACGGCGGTGAGCTCCTCGGCGAGCTTGGCCGCGTCCACCGAGGTGGAGTCGGTCAGGCTCTCCAGGTTCTGCCGGCCGGCGACGAGGGCCTCACGGCTGGCGCCGATCACTTGGCCGCACCCTGAGCAACGGCGGCCTTGGCCTCCAGCTCGTCCAGGAAGCGGTCGATGACGCCGCTCTGCCGGGTGTGGTCCTCGAGGGACTCACCCACGATGCGGGACGCCAGCTGGGTGGCCAGCGAGCCCACGTCCTGACGCAGGGCGGCAGTGGCCTGCTTCTTGTCCGCCTCGATCTGGGCGTGACCGGCGGCGACGATGGCCTCGCGCTGGCGCTGGCCCTCCTCGCGCATCTCGGCGAGCTGGGCGGCACCCTGCTCGCGAGCCTGCTCGACGATGCGGGCAGCCTCGTGGCGCGCCTCGGCGAGCTCGGCGCGGTACTGCTCAAGCAGGGCCTGGGCCTCCACCTGGGCGGCCTCGGCGCGCTCCATCCCGCCCTCGATCGCGTCCCGGCGCTCCGACAGCACCTTCTCGATGCTGGGGAGGAGCTTCTTGCCGAGCAGACCGAAGACGATGAAGAAGCAGAGCAGGCCGATGATGATCTCGGGCCACGCGGGGAGGAGAGGGTTCATCTTCTCCTCGGCCGCGAGCTGGACGATCGCCATGCTCATATCTGGACCTTCCTCAGAAAGGGTCTACGGCGGGATTACTTGTTGCCGAAGACGAACGGCATGACGATGCCGATGAGGGCGAGCGCCTCGGTCAGCGCGAAGCCGATGAACATGTTGGAACGGATGAGACCGGCAGCCTCGGGCTGGCGGGCCATGGCCTGGACACCGTTACCGAAGATCAGACCGACGCCGATGCCGGGGCCGATGGCGGCGAGGCCGTAGCCCAGGGAGGCGACGGAACCGTAGACAGTGCCCTCAGCGAGGATGCTCATTGACGTTGTCCTTTGCAGGGTGGTGAACCGGTGGTGATTGGCCACCGGGCGATCCGGGACGGGAAGTGGTTCTCGGCGGGGCCGGGGCCCCGGGGCTCAGTGCGCCTCTTCCAGGGCACCGGCGATGTAGCTGCTGGCCAGCATCACGAAGATGTAGGCCTGCAGGAACTGGACCAGCAGCTCGAAGGCGGTCAGGCCGACGGCCACGATGAACGAGGCCGAGCCGTACAGCGCGCCCAGGGACGGGCTGAGCAGGTACCAGGAGGCGATGGAGAACATCACGATCAGCAGGTGGCCGGCGAACATGTTCGCGAAGGCTCGGACCGCGAGCGTGAAGGGGCGCACGAAGATGTTCGAGAAGAACTCGATCGGCACCAGGATGAACATGACCCAGCCGGGGATGCCCGACGGCCAGCAGAGGTTCTTGAGACCGCCGACGAAGCCGTGCTTCTTGAAGGTCAGCGTCATGTAGGTGATCCACACGACCGCAGCGAGGCCGGCCGGGAACGCGATCGCCGCCGACACCGGGAACTGTGCGAACGGGATGATCGACATGATGTTCATCAACCAGATGAAGAAGAACATCGAGACCAGCATCGGGACGTACTTCTCGCCCTTCTTGCCGATCGTCTCCAGGACGATGGAGCGCTTGACGAAGTCGTAGCCGATCTCACCGACCAGCTGCAGCTTGCCGGGGACGAGGCGCGGCTTGGCGAAGGCGGCCCAGAAGAACACGACGACCAGGAGCGCGACGATGATCGACAGCAGCATCGGCTTGTTGAACTCGATGCTGCCGATCGAGAAGATCGGCTTGAACTGGAACTCGTTCAGACCCGGGGCCGGGAAGCCACAGCCAGCGTCCCCGAAGTGGCAACTGCCTGAGGCGAGGGACGTGAGTTCAGCACTCACCGCGGACTCCTTCGTCGTGACGCATGGTTACGGCAACCTCGGTGTGTCGGCGTGGCCTGCGACCACGGAGCGGCACTGGAACTTGATGGGTTTCTCGCCGACCCCGCGCGCCGGTGCACGGCACCACAGCGGGATCATCGAAGACTGCGCGGATCAGGGGGGCGATCCGTCCGCTCTCCGGACAGACCAGGCCTCTTCCCGTACTCCGTTGTTGCGACGGACGATAGCAGCCCGTCAGTGCGGCATAAACACCGCCCCCCTCGTTGGGGGGACAGTTGGGCCTCGTCACTGTTGACGCCCCTTGTCGGAGGGCTTGTCGCCCTTCTTTTCGGAGGCGTCGGGGTCGACGTAGAAGGTTTTGGCCTTGAGCGCACCGCGCACCTGGAAGCCCGTCCAGATCAGGGCGCAGCCGAGCAGGGTGAACGCGAAGGCCTGCCGGTTGAACAGCTCGGTGTCCTTGAAGACCGCGAGCACGATGCCGACCAGCAGGATCTGCGTGGTGTACACCAGCAGCGCCGCGGCCATCATGATCTGCGGGTTCGACCTGGTCAGCCGGTCGAGCGCGACCTGGCCGAAGCTGAAGAAGGCCATCACGAGGAGCGCGCCGAAGAGGGCGCCGAGCAGCCCCTTCCCACCGGCAACGGCAAAGGAGATCACCATGGCGATGATTCCGGCGACCGCAGTGGGAATCGCGGCGCCTCGGAGGATCCGGGCGTCGGTGGACGGCATGTCGGCAGCTCCGGCGGCATGTCGATGTGGCGGGGGACGGGCACTGCGGTGGCGGGTGACACCGGACCGAGGCATCGCCGCGGGCCGCCATGTGAGCGACGGGCCCGGTGAGGGAGACCGACAGGGACGGAAGTCATCCACCTGTCAGGTCTTTCGGCGTGTTCTCGATACTCGTGAACGGTATCACAAACTATTTGATGAGAGCTTTACCATGAATGTGTGGCACCTGTCACACCAACGGCGCAACGATTCCGCCGTTCGGGTGACGGCCACCTGTCGTGGCATCAACTCCCTTGTCAGTGGCGGCCGGTGGCCTTGGGGTGGGAGCCGACCGCGGTGGAGCCCACGCCGGACTCCCGCCCGGCTTCACCCAGGAGTTCCTTGTCCTTGGCCGACAGTTCAGCCATCGGACCGCTCTGCTGCCGGCGGTAGCGCGGGGGGACGAAGGACTGCACCGCCCGCGGGGCGCGCGGCCGGAACCGCGGGGTGAGCAGCACCACCAGGCCGACCAGGCAGAGCCCGGCGAGCGTCAGGACGACGGTGCGGCCGGTGTTGGTCACCGAGAAGGCGACCGAGCCGAAGGCGATCAGCGCGGCCCAGAAGTACATGATCATCACGGCGCGGCTGTGCGAGTGCCCCACCTGGAGCAGCCGGTGGTGCAGGTGGCGCTTGTCCGCGGCGAACGGGGACTGGCCCGCCCAGGTGCGGCGCACCACCGCGAGCAGCAGGTCGGCCAGCGGCAGCGCGATGACCGTCAGCGGCAGCAGCAGCGGGATGTAGATCGGCACCAGGGCGTGCACGGCGGCGGTCTGCGAGCCGGCCTCGTTGCTGATCAGGTCCGGGTCGACCCGGCCGGTGATGGAGATCGCGGCGACGGCCAGCATCAGGCCCAGCATCATCGAGCCGGAGTCGCCCATGAAGATCCGCGCGGGGTGCATGTTGTGCGCCAGGAAGCCCAGGCACATGCCGATCAGCAGCACGCTGAACAGCACGGCGGGGGCCGCGTCGGAGATCGTGTAGCCGTACCAGAGCCGGTAGCTGTACAGGAAGAAGGCCATCGCGGCGATGCACACCATGCCGCCGGCCAGGCCGTCCAGGCCGTCGATGAAGTTCACCGCGTTGACCATGACGACGACCAGGGTGACCGAGATGACCATGCCCTGGGTCGGGCTCACCGCGACCGGGCCGACACCGGGCACCGGGAGGGTGATCACCGTGACGCCCTGCCAGACCATCACGCCGGCGGCGATCATCTGGCCGCCGAGCTTCACCAGCGCGTCCACGCCCCACTTGTCGTCGAGCACCCCGAGCAGGAACATGATCCCGGCCCCGGACAGCAGCGCGCGGATGTCGGTGCCCTGGGAGAACACCTTGCTCAGGTTGTCCAGCTGCGAGGCGACCAGGATGCCCGCGCACAGTCCGCCGAACATCGCGATGCCGCCGAGCCGCGGCGTGGGTTCGCGGTGCACGTCGCGGGCGCGCACCGGCGGCATGGCGCCGGCCGCGATGGCGAACTTCCGGACCGGGCCCGTCAGCAGGTAGGTGACGGCGGCGGTGCAGAACAGCACCAGCAGATACTCACGCACCACTGGCCTCCTGCATCACTGTCGAACGGGGAAGTACCGAAGGTACTCCCCTGCCTTCCCGGGGTTCGAGGTGCGTCGCCACGGCACACACCTTATTGAGTCGGACGCCCGGACCGTGCATCGCGGTTCGCCCTCCCGGGTAGGAGATCCGGATACCCGCGGAAGGCCGCCGTCAGGCCCGGTCGGCGAAGGCCGCCGCCAGCTCCCGGACCCGCGCCGCGGCCGGGACGACCGCGTCCCCGGCGAGCACCCGCGCGATCAGCCCGGCGATCTCCGCCAGCTCCGGCTCCCCCATCCCCTGGCTGGTGACCGTGCCCGTGCCCAGCCGGATGCCGGAGGTCTCGGCGGCCGGCGCCGGGTCGTACGGCAGCGCGCACTTGCCGAGCAGCAGCCCGGCCGCCGCGCAGCGCCGCTCGGCCTCCGCGCCGGTCACGCCGAGCGGGCTCACGTCGGCGGTCACCAGGTGGGTGTCGGTACCGCCCGTCAGGGGGCGCATTCCGGCCTCTGCGAGCCCCGCGGCGAGCGCCCGCGCCCCGGACACCGTCCGCTCCGCGTACGCCCGGTACGCGGGCTTCGAGGCCTCCGCGAGGGCCACCGCCTTGCCGGCCACCTCGTTCATCGCCGCGCCGCCCTGGCTGAACGGGAACACCGCCCGGTCGATCCGCTCGGCCAGCTCCGCGGTGCACAGCAGCAGCCCGCCGCGCGGGCCGCGCAGCAGCTTGTGGGTGGCCGCCACCGTGACGTCCGCGTACGGCACCGGGGAGGGCGCCACCCCGGCCGCGATCAGCCCGGTGGTCTGCGCGGCGGAGGCGATCAGGTAGGCGTCCACCTCGTCGGCGATCTCGCGGAACGCCGCCCAGTCCGGGTGCCGGGGGTGCGAGATCGAACCCGCCACGATGGCCTTGGGGCGGTGCTGCCGGGCCAGGTCGCGGACCTGGTCGAGGTCGATCAGCCCGTCGGACTCGCGCACGCCGTAGCCGGTGAAGTCGAACCAGCGCCCGGAGAAGTTGGCGCGCGAGCCGCAGCTGAGGTGGCCGCCGTGCTCCAGCGACATCGCCAGCACCCCGTCGCCGGGCCGCAGCAGCGCCGCGTACGCCGCCAGCATCGCCGAAGTCGCCGACCGCGGCTGGACGTTGGCGTGCGGGGCGGCGAACAGCTCGCGGGCCCGGTCGATCGCCAGCAGCTCGGCGGCGTCCGCCAGCGCGCAGCCGGTGTGGTGCCGTCGGCCCGGGTAGCCCTCGGCGTACTTGTCGATCAGCGGGCCGGTGAGCGCCGCCAGGACGGCGGGGGTGGTCAGGTTCTCCCCCGCCAGCAGCTGGATCGTCTCGGCGCGCCGCTCGGCCTCCGCGGCCAGCAGGTCGGCCAGCTGCGGATCGGCCCGGTGCAGCGCCTCGGACGCCCAGGGGCGCCCGGTCGTGGCGGTCGGGCCGGACGCGGCATCGGTGACGGTCATGGCGGGGCTCCCGGGCGCTGCGGGGACTGTGTCACCCAGCGTAGGACCGCTCCCGCCACCCGGCCCGCCGGGCCGCGGCCGAACGGCCCCGTGCGGCGCCCTGCCCGGGCCCGGCCCGTCAGCGCGGCGCGGGGACGCCGGTCAGCGCGGTGACCACCGGGTCGACCGCGTGGAATATCTCCTCGCCGCAGTTGCGGAACATGCCGATCGGCGCCCCGTACGGGTCGTCCACCTCGTCCGACTCCGGCGTGGCGGCCAGCAGCCAGCCGCGCAGCGCGGCGGCCGCCCGGACCAGCGCGCGGGCCCGCTCGGTGACGTCGGCGCCGCGCCTCGGGTCCGGCAGGGTGCCCGGGTCTATCGTCCGCACCAGGCGGGTGAACTCCTTCAGCGTGAAGGTGCGCAGCCCCGCCTCGTGGCCCATCGAGATCACCTGGGCGCGGTGGTCCAGCGTCGCCGTGAGCACCAGGTCGGCCTCGACCACGTGCTCGTCCAGCAGCTCTCGGCCGGTGAAGCCGCCGCTGTCGGCGCCGTACTCGTCGAGCACGGTCGCGGCGTGGTCCTCCATCGGCGCGCCCTCGTGGCCCCAGGTGCCGGCGCTCTCCACCAGGATCCGGCCGGCCACCCGGGGGCTCAGCCGGGTGTCCAGCTCACGCCGGGTCAGCCGCTCGGCGATCGGCGAGCGGCAGATGTTCCCCGTACAGACGAACAGGATCCGGAAGTGGTCCAGCGGCCTGGGGCCCACGCTCAGGTACGGCGCTATGCCCGGCCCGGCGTGCAGCGAGGCGGTGGGCGTCAACTGCCGGCCTCCAGGTCGGGGACGACCTCCCTCAGCTGCTCGACGCTGATCGCACCGGCCCGCAGCAGGACCGGGACCTTGCCGGTGACGTCCACGATCGACGAGGTGGCGGAGTCCTCGGCCGCCCCGCCGTCCAGGTAGACCGAGACCGCGTCGCCGAGCTGGGCCTGTGCCTCGTCACAGGTCAGCGGGGAGACCCCGCCGATCCGGTTGGCACTGGAGACGGCCAGCGGGCCGGTGCTGTTCAGCAGCTCGATGGCGACCGGGTGCAGCGGCATCCGGACCGCGACGGTGCCGCGGGTGTCGCCGAGGTCCCAGCGCAGTGAGGGCTGGTGCCGGGCGACCAGGGTGAGCCCGCCCGGCCAGAAGGCGTCGACCAGCTCCCAGGCCTGCTCGGAGAAGTCGGTGACCAGGCCGTGCAGGGTGGTCGGCGAGCCGACCAGCACCGGCGAGGGCGTGTTGCGGCCGCGGCCGCGGGCGGCCATCAGCTCGCCGACCGCCTCCGGGGAGAAGGCGTCCGCACCGACCCCGTACAGGGTGTCGGTGGGCAGCACGACGAGTTCGCCGCGGCGGATGGCCGAGGCGGCCTCGCGCAGACCGGTGGCGCGGTCCCCGGCATCGGCACAGTCGTAACGGCGGCTCATCGGTGCGGTCCCCTTCCGGAGTGGCTCATGGCGTTACAGCGCAGCCTTGCGCGCCGTCGTACGGTGCTCGGTGGTCACGACCCGACCCTCCGGGCCGTCGTCCTGTGCCCGACTGTTCACGACCCGACCCTCCGGGCCGTCGTGAAGCGGGGCCGGTTGTTCAGGTCGCGGTGGTCGGCGGTGTCCGTCCAGCCGTGTTCCTCGTTGAAGATCCACGGCACCTGGCCGCCCTGCTGGTCGGCGTGCTCGATCACCACCGCGCCGCCCGGGCGCAGCAGTCGGGCCGCGACCCGCTCGATGCCGCGGATGGTGTCCAGGCCGTCCTCGCCGGAGAACAGGGACATCTGCGGGTCGTGGTCGCGGGCCTCCGGCGCGACGTACTCCCACTCGGTGAGCGGGATGTACGGCGGGTTGGAGATGACCAGGTCGAAGCGGCCGTCCCAGGAGCGGTCGTCCTCGAAGGCCTTGGTGGCGTCACCGGCGTGCAGGGTGACCCGGGCGCGGTCCGGGCTGGCCTCGATGTTGCGCCGGGTGTACTCCAGCGCCCCCTCGTCCAGTTCGAAGGCGTGCACGGTGGAGCGCGGCAGTTCCTGGGCCAGGGCGAGCGCGATCGCGCCGGAGCCGGAGCACAGGTCCACCACCAGCGGCTCGGCCACGTCCATGTCGCGCACCGCGTCTATCGCCCACTCGACGACCGTCTCGGTCTCCGGCCGGGGCACGAACACCCCGGGGCCGACCTCCAGTTCGAGGTAGCGGAAGAACGCCCGCCCGGTGATGTGCTGGAGCGGCTCGCGCGCCTCGCGGCGGGAGACCGCCTCCCAGTAGCGGGCGTCGAAGTCGGCGTCCTTCACCGTGTGCAGCTGGCTGCGCTTGACGCGGTGGACGTAGGCGGCGAGCTCCTCCGCGTCGAAGCGCGGCGACGGCACGCCGGCCGCGGCCAACCGCTGGGTGGCCTGGGCCACCTCGGCGAGCAGCAGGTTCATCCGTACGACCTCTTGTTTCTGCGCTCCGGCTTCGGGCGAAGCGCGGGCTGGGGCGCGCCGGTCTCAGTTCTCTTGGGCCGCGGCGGCGAGCTTGGCCTCCGCGTCCTTGTCGACGCAGGACTGGATCACCGCGTTCAGTTCGCCGTCCAGGACCTGGTCCAGGTTGTACGCCTTGAATCCGGTGCGGTGGTCCGAGATGCGGTTCTCGGGGTAGTTGTACGTGCGGATCCGCTCCGAGCGGTCGACCGTACGGACCTGGCTGCGGCGCGCGTCCGAGGCCTCCCGCTCGGCCTCCTCCTGCGCGGCGGCCAGCAGCCGCGAACGCAGGATGCGCATCGCCTGCTCCTTGTTCTGGAGCTGGCTCTTCTCGTTCTGGCAGGACGCCACGATACCGGTCGGCAGGTGGGTGATCCGGACCGCGGAGTCGGTGGTGTTGACCGACTGGCCGCCGGGGCCGGAGGAGCGGTAGACGTCGATCCGCAGGTCGTTGGCGACGATCTCGACCTCGACCTCCTCCGCCTCGGGGGTGACCAGCACGCCCGCCGCGGAGGTGTGGATGCGGCCCTGGGACTCGGTGGCGGGGACGCGCTGCACGCGGTGCACGCCGCCCTCGTACTTCAGCCGGGCCCAGACGCCCTGGCCGGGCTCGGCGTTGCCCTTGGTCTTCACGGCCACCGAGACGTCCTTGTAGCCGCCGAGGTCGGACTCGTTGGAGTCGATGATCTCGGTCTTCCAGCCGATCCGCTCCGCGTAGCGCAGGTACATCCGGAGCAGGTCGCCGGCGAACAGCGCGGACTCCTCGCCGCCCTCGCCCGCCTTGATCTCCAGGATGACGTCCTTGTCGTCACTCGGGTCGCGCGGCACCAGCAGCAGCCGCAGCTCCTCGGTGAGCTCGTCCCGGCGGGCCTCGGAGGCCTTCGCCTCGGCGATGAACTCCGGGTCCTCCGCGGCGAGTTCGCGCGCGGCCTCGATGTCCTCGCCGGCCTGCCGCCACTGCCGGTAGACCCGGGTGATCGGGGTCAGCTCGGCGTACCGCTTGGCCAGCTTGCGGGCGTTGGCCTGGTCGGCGTGGACGGACGGGTCGGCCAGCCTCGTCTCGAGGTCGGCGTGCTCGACGAGGAGCTCTTCGACTGCCTCGAACATGGGGTGGCCTTCTTCCCGGTGACTCGGAAACGTGTGGGGGGTGGGGAATTCGCGGGGGGACGCGAACGGCGCCGGCCCCCAGCGCCCCCGACAACGAGTACGGGGGCACCGGGAACCGGCGCCGAGGGAGCGCTAGGCCTTCGCGCTGTGCTGCTTGCCGAAGCGGGCCTCGAAGCGGGCCACGCGGCCACCGGTGTCGAGGATCTTCTGCTTGCCGGTGTAGAACGGGTGGCACTGCGAGCAGACCTCGGCGCGGATCTCGCCACTGGTCTCGGTCGAGCGGGTGGTGAACTCGGCGCCGCAGGTGCAGGTCACGCGCGTGACCACGTACTCGGGGTGAACGTTGGGCTTCAAGGGGTTCTCCTAGGTTTCGGGAGGGTACCGGGTCGGCGGCTGGGGCGCCGCACGTGAACCGGGACCGACGGACCAGTCTGCCAGGACCGGCCGCATCTTCCCAAACCGGGTCGCGTTCCGGGATATTCCGGACCCCCCTCAGCGGGTGGCGGTGGCCTTCGCGGACGGCTTCCCCGCGGCCGGCGGGGGGGCCGTGGGGGCCGCCTGGGCGGGGTTCTCCGGCTGTTCGGAGACGATCGCGGAGGGGAACGGCTGGTCGGCCTTGAGCGCCGCCCAGACCTGCCCCGCCTGCGGCTGCAGCGGGACCACCCGGTTCGGGTCGCTGGGGGCCGTCTCCACCGGCAGGGTGACCATGCTCAGCTGGTCCGGGCCTATCCCCTTGAGCTCCTGGGCCAGCCCCACCAGCGAGTTCACCGAGCCGAGCGCGGAGTCGGTGGTGATGCTCCTGGTCACCGTGTCGCCGACCGACCACAGCTTGACCGGGTTGGTGAGCATCCCGCTCCCCCCGACCTGCTGCAGCAGCGACTTCACCATCTGCTTCTGGAGCTCGATCCGGCCGAGGTCGCTGCCGTCGCCGACGCCGTGCCGGGTGCGCACGAAGGCCAGCGCCTGCTGTCCGTCCAGGTGGTGCTCGCCGGGCGGCAGGTCGAGTCCGCTGTCCTTGTCGTGGATGGCCACCGTGGTGGTCACGGTGGCCCCGCCTATCGCGTCCACGACCCGGGCGAAGCCGGCGAAGTCGACCTGCAGGTAGTGGTCCATCCGCAGCCCGGTGAGCTGCTCGGTGGTCTTGACCGCGCAGGCCGCGCCGCCGCTCTCGAAGGCGCTGTTGTACATCGCGCGCTTGGCGCCGGGCACCGGCTTGCCGTTCGCGTCGACGCAGTCGGGGCGGGCGACCAGGGTGTCGCGCGGGATCGAGACGATCTGGGCGCCGGAGTGGGCCTGGTTGACGTGCACCACCATCGCGGTGTCCGAGCGGGCGGTGCCGCCGGTGTCCCCGCCGGCGACCGAGCCGTTGTCGCCGGACCGCGAATCGGAGCCGAGCACCAGGATGTTGAAGGAGCCGTCGGTGGCGGCCGGCGGCCGGGCGTCGCCGAGCCGGGCGTCGATGTCGACGCTCGTGATGTTCCCGTTGAGCCTGAAGTAGGCGAAGAGGCCCGCGCCGGCGCCGAGGACGACGAGCGCGGCGAACGCGCAGGCGGCCGTCCGCAGGATTCTGCGGCGGCGACTCAGGACCCTCTTGTGCTCGGCCATACGGTCCAGAGTAAATCGGACAACATGATCCAAACGCCCCCAAGGTGTCCCGACTCTGGAACAAAGCGGCCAGGACGCACGGAACCCCGGACCGCTCGCGCGATCCGGGGTTCCGTGCTTCGACAGCCGTCCGGCTACGGTCAGTCGCCGGAGCCGGGGGTGGTCTTGGCGATCTGCATCAGGAACTCGGCGTTGCTCTTGGTCTGCTTCATCTTGTCCAGGAGCAGCTCGATCGCCTGCTGCGAGTCGAGCGCGTGCAGCACCCGGCGGAGCTTCCAGACGATGGCCAACTCCTCGCTGCCGAGCAGGATCTCCTCCTTGCGGGTGCTGGAGGCGTCCACGTCGACGGCCGGGAAGATGCGCTTGTCCGAGAGCTTCCGGTCGAGCTTGAGCTCCATGTTGCCGGTGCCCTTGAACTCCTCGAAGATCACCTCGTCCATGCGCGAGCCGGTCTCGACCAGCGCGGTGGCCAGGATGGTCAGCGAGCCGCCGTTCTCGATGTTGCGCGCGGCGCCGAAGAACTTCTTCGGCGGGTACAGCGCGGTCGAGTCGACACCACCGGACAGGATGCGGCCGGAGGCCGGCGCCGCCAGGTTGTAGGCGCGGCCGAGGCGGGTGATCGAGTCCAGCAGGATGACCACGTCGTGGCCCAGCTCCACCAGGCGCTTGGCGCGCTCGATGGCCAGCTCGGCGACGGTGGTGTGGTCCTCGGCCGGGCGGTCGAAGGTCGAGGAGATGACCTCGCCCTTCACCGACCGCTGCATGTCGGTGACCTCTTCCGGACGCTCGTCGACCAGGACGACCATCAGGTGGCACTCGGGGTTGTTGTGGGTGATCGCGTTGGCGACCGCCTGGAGCACCATGGTCTTGCCGGTCTTCGGCGGCGCGACGATCAGACCGCGCTGGCCCTTGCCGATCGGCGACACCAGGTCGATGATCCGGGTGGTCAGCACGCCCGGGTCGGTCTCCAGGCGCAGCCGCTCCTGCGGGTAGAGCGGGGTGAGCTTGTTGAACTGGGGGCGGCCGCGGCCGCTCTCCGGGTCCATGCCGTTGACGGAGTCCAGGCGCACCATGGCGTTGAACTTCTCGCGGCGCTCGCCCTCGCGCGGCT
>NZ_JBHUAL010000062.1:0-28584 GCF_042789775.1 Kitasatospora sp. NPDC056800
GCAGACCCAGGGGGGCCTGCCGCCGACCGGGGAGTCGGCCCAGGGGTGCCGACCGCAGGGGAGGACGAGCAGCAGCCGACCGCCGCCCGCGCCACGCCGCGCCGACGCCTGCGCCAGAGCGTGCCGCGCACCAACCGCGTCTGCCCTCGCTTCAGCGACCCCGAGTGGGCTCTCCTCCAGCGCGCCGCCGCCCGAGCCGACCTCGCTCCTGGCGGCTACACCGCTGCCGCCGCCGTGGCCGCCGCCACGAGCACCGACCCCAGCGCCGCTGTCGCCGACTACCGGCGCGGCATTCAGGAACTCATGGAGTCCAACCGCCAGCTCGGCGCCGTGGGCAACAACCTCAACCAGCTCGCCCACTACGTGAACGCCGGCGGCCAGCCGGGCGCCGAACTCCGCCAGCTCCTGGCCCGCGTCGAAGCCTCCATCGACGCGATCGACGACGCCGTCGACTGGCTCATCCGCCGGTGATCCCCAAGATCCGCACCGGCACCGACCGCGCCTTCCCCCTCATCGACTACCTCTTCGGCCCCGGCAAGCACGAGGAACACACCGACCAGCACCTCGTCGCCTCCTGGAACAACTTCGCCCCCGACCCGGGCCCCAACCCGGAGCGCCACCAAGTCGCCAAACTCGCCAACCAGCTCGACCAGCCGATCAAGGCCCTCGGCCAGCAGGCACCGGCCACCAGGATCTGGCACTGCTCGCTCCGAACCGCCCCCGGCGACCGGCACCTCGACGACGCCGAGTGGGCCACCATCGCCCGGCGCATCGTCCACGCCACCGGCATCGCCCCCGAAGGCGACACCACCGCCTGCCGCTGGGTCGCCGTCCGCCACGCCGACGACCACGTCCACATCGCCGCCACCCTCGCCCGCCAAGACGGCCGCCTCGCCAACCTCTCCTTCGACAAGCGCAAGGCCCAAGCCGAAGCCCGCCTCATCGAGAAGGAGTACGGCCTGCGCCGGCTCAACCCCGGCGACGGCACCGCCGCCAAGAACCCCACCAGCCAGGAACACTTCAAAGCCGAACGCACCGGCCGCACCGAACCCCCACGCGAAACCCTGCGCGAAGCCGTCCGCCAAGCCGTCGCCGGAGCCGACACCGAGCAGGAGTTCTTCACCCGCCTGCGCGAAGCCGGCCTGCGCGTGAAGCTGCGCCACGCCCCCTCCGGCGACGTCCTCGGCTACAACGTCGCCCTGCCCGGCGACCGCAACCGTACCGGCGAGCCCATCTGGTTCCCCGGGTCCAAGCTCGCCCCCGACCTCTCCCTGCCCCGAATCCGCCGCCGCCTCGACGCCGCACCCGCCACCGCAACCCCGGAGCCGGACGACCACCCGGCCCGCGCCGACCGCTCCGCTCCCGCCCGCCGCCGCCGGGACGCCGCCGGCATCGCCGAGCGAACCCTCGCCGTCCTCGACCAGGACGACGACGAAGCCGCCGCCCAGCTCGTCGGCGCCGGCGAACTCCTCGACGCCCTCGCCCAGACCTCCCCGGCCGCCACCCGCGCCGAACTCCGAGCAGCCGCCCGCGCCTTCGACCGCGCCACCCGCAGCCACGTCCGCGCCGAGAACGCCGACATCCGCGCCCTGCGCTCCGCCGCCCGCGGCATCGTCCACGCCGGCAGCGCGCTCGGCCGGGGCGAGGACGGCGGCGCCACCGCCATGGTCCTGTCCACCCTCGTCCTGCTCACCCTCGCCGCCGCCCGCTGGCACTCCGCCCGCGGCCACGCCCAGCAGGCCGCCGCCTCCCGCCAGGCCGCCGACCACCTGTGTACCGCCTACCAGCAGGCTGCCGCCAGCCCGATACGCACGATGCGCGAGGCCGGCCGCATACTTCCCGCAGCCGAACGCCGACGCCACGACACCAACATCCGCACCGTCCTCGGCGACGACCGGCGGCCGTCGGCACCGGGTCGCGACGCCCTGGCCGCGGTCCTCGCGGAAGCCGAGAGGGCTGGCCACGACCCGAAGGCCCTGCTGGAGGAAGCCGCCTCCTGGCGCGAACTCGACACCGCCCACAGCCGCGACGGCGTCCTGGTCTGGCGCATCCGCCGTGTCGCCGACCTTCCTGCGAGCCCTGAGCCCCCGCTCCAGGCTCCGACAACCACCAGGAACGGCGCGAAGCCGGGCCGTCCTGCACAGAACCCCGTCCCGCCGGAACCGGCCCAGCCCGCGATCGACCCGCACCGTCCGACCCCGCGCCGCTAACCCCACCGGCCCGGCGGGCACAAACCCCTCGACACCCGGTCCCACCAGGTGTTACGCAAGAACCCGAGCACCGAATGGAGAGCCCGTGACCAGAACCGACGAGCGCACCACCACCACCCCGAACCCGTCCACCACCACCTCGGCCGCCTCCGACCCCCTCCCGCAGCTGGAGTACGACAGCCGACCTCCGAGCGGCCCGGACGCGGTGCGCCTCGTGAAGTGCCCCACCGAACTGGCGCTCCGCGGAATGCCCGTCATCTGCCCCACCTGCCAAGCGCGCCGAGACTGGCTGCTGATCAACCACCGCCGCCACGTCTGGATCGGCTGCCGCTGCGGCACGGAGCGGCTGGAGCCGGAGATCACCCGCCGAGACTTCGACGCGATGATCTCCGACCCCACCTGGACGCAGTACCGCACCCTCGACGAGGCCCGCGCCGTGCTGGGCTTCGATGGGCTCTTCGCAGGGCTCTACCTGGAGTAACGGGTCGAATTGCATTTGCAACAATTCGACATGCGGCTGACGTGCAGTTCAGCCGGGGGGCGGGATCCAGCCCACACCCCGGCTGGGGCCGTTGACCTGTACCGCCTATCGGATGCAACGAAGTTGCGCCGGATGCAACAACAGGCGATGTGCTTTGTGGATGGTCCGGTGCAGCCGCTAGCTGAGACTTCCACCGGTGGTGGCCATTTTCAGAGGTAGCTGGTCAGCTTGGCGGCTTCTCCGGTCGGTCTTGGAATCGGCTGTCAGCGCAGCCGTCGGCCCGCCAGTCCGGGCCGACAGGAGGCACCGGGCAGGTGCGCGCCAATTTCTGGGGGTCGCACCGCCAGTTGTGCCCTCGGCACGTCCATGTCGTAGGGGTACGCTAACTCCTCATCAGACACTGCGACTTGCGGTCGACTGGGGACGGATTGATGCTGACGTGGATCGAGGCCGGGGCCTTCGGTGCGGGCGGAGGACTGATCGCCGAAGCGGTCGTCACCTACGGACGTTTACATAGCTGGCAAGGGGCTCGACACGCGGCACGGTCTTCAGAGACACCGCTCCCACCGCTCGGCAAGTTCGTCGATCCACTTGCGGACTCACTTGCCGCGCTGGTGCGCGTGCTGCTGGGAGGCGCAGCCGGGTGGCTGCTCCACACCGAGGTCACCGGTATCTACGCAGCGGTGACCGTAGGCGCCTCCGCCCCAGCACTACTGGCCCAGATCGGCCGTGCGACCACACCAAGCGAGGCCGCCCGCGCGCCCGGCGGATTAGAGCCGGACACACGTTCGACTCCAGCGGAACATGGGGGAACCTCTCCCGTCCCCGGGGAGGCGTCGTCATGACCATCAGCTCGGTCACCCGGCGCTCCTGGCGTTCGTTCACTGGCGGCACGATCGCATACCGCTCCCTGACAGGGACTCGCGGCCGCTCGGAGTACACGCTGCGGCAGCGGCTATGGGCCTCACTCATCGGCACAGACTTGCCCGCCGCACCGCTCGCCACCGAGATTGTCCTCCCGGATAATCCCTCCGGGAGCCCGCATTCGGGTTCTGGGGTTGCGTGCGATCGGTCACGTCCGCAGCGGATTGCTCTGGGGTGGTTTCCTCTCCCACAGCTTCCGCGAGCCGGCGGTCTGGCTGCTGCGGGAGGCGACACCGTGCTGCTGGAGGCATCGTCCCCGGACGGCACCGCCCGATTCCTCGTGCGCACGTGGGGGGACTCCGCCCCTGAATACAGCCTGGAACTTGTCGTGCACGGCGTTGAGGGCGCGGCTCCACTTATGGCGGCGGTCAAGTACGTGGGCGGTGCTGGTGCCGAGCAGGTGGTGCTCGTGCCTGTGGCACGGGGACGTTTTGGCCCTGCTGCTTCGTACGTGCGGTTGCCGGGCTTCGCCGGAGAGGAGTGGGCGGCCTCCGTGGCGGCACCGGTGGGTCCGGGCAGTACGTGGGACGTTGCGACGGTCATGCTGTCGGTCGGCGCCTCGCTCAACGATGCGACCCGTGATGCCTGGCGCGAGGTACGGGCGCTGATTTCGGACGTCGGGCTTCGTCACGTCATCGACCGGGAGCTGCAGTGACCTGGGGCATGGGACCGGAGGAGCACGAGAAATCGCGCGATGAAGCCCCCACAGAGAGGTTCGCGGAAGGCCGAGCGGGTTGGCGGGGATCGGCAGGCAGTGCCGGGCCGACGGCTCGGACGACGGTCGAGAAGGTGCTGGAGCGAGCGTCCAGCCCGCAGGCTGCGATCCGGGAATTGCTGGGTGAGTCCGCGCTGTGGTGGAACTGCTGCAGCGAGGCGGTCCAGAGCGATCCGACGTGGCTCGGCGGCCAGAGCTGCGAGGAACTGCGCGCCTGGCTCGGCGCGACCGCGCCCGACCAAGAGCACGCGGTTGCGGTGCGAGCCGATCACCCCCTCTTCCTGGCGAGAATGCTGGTCGCGTCCACGGACGCCGCCGTGGCCAACGACGACGCTCTGCTGCGACTGCTCGGAGCATGGGAGAGCAGCGGGCTGCTGTGCCCGGAAGCCGCTTCCGGCCCCCCGCAGCCCACCGGCAGGGAACTCTCCGCACTCTCGCCCCTACTCGCCAGCGGCATTGACATGCTCCTTCAACGGAGCCAGCAGCTGGCCCAGTCCGCAGCTCCTGGCAGACCGTCGACAGCTGCCAGAGGACTTCTCGTGATCGCCGCGCTCATGATGGCGGGCATCACACCGCTCAGACGCCCTGTCGTGCGGGTCCCCGTGGTCTTCGGCCGTTCATCCGGACCGAACGTAGACGCCCCGGCCGCCGAGGGTGCCACCGGTGTCCTGGAACTGCGCGAGTTCCCGCAGGGACCTGCGGGGCTGTACCCCGATCCCCGGACGATGGACGGGGTGCGCAGCCCCAACGGCCAGTTCGCCTTCGCGCTGGGCACGGCCTGGCGCCTGGCCGCTGTGAAGGCCGAAGACCGCTGCGTGGTGTGGCGGATCATCCTGTCCGACGAACCCTCTGCCCCGGAATGGATCGAAGGGCCTTCTCTCGGCGTCGCCTTCGCGCTCGGGCTCCGTGCCCTGATGCGGAGCCGGCCCGGTGCGGGTCGGCTCCGAGACATCTTCTACGGACTGCGCTCGCGCACCGTGGTGACCGGCGCCCTCGATGCGGACGGCCGGCTGCTCAGGGTTGCGGGCTTGGACGCGAAGCTGCTTGCCGCACGCCGTAAGGGTTTCCGACTGGTGGCACCCGAACTGAACCGGCTCGAAGTCTCCGCAACTGCTCCCCGTCCCGGTGACGTGAAGTTCGCTTCCACCCTGCGCGAGGCCGACCGGTGCGCTCGGCAGTTCCGTACCGGTCGGATCGTTGTCACAGCGCTTGTCCTCGCCGCCGTGACAACGGGGGCATTCGCTCTCCACCAGCACGACCTCGCTCAGGCCCAGCAGCAGAGCGCGCTGATCAGCCAGGTCACCGCACGAGCGGACCAGCTACGCGCCACCGACCCTTCACTGGCAGCCAGAACCGACATCGAGGCATATCGGCTGAATCCCACTGGGGATCGCTACACGCGCTTGGTAGAGGACGCGAACAAGCCCCTGGCCACCGACCTGAGTACTTCGTTTTCCAATGTCTCCAAGGCGGCGTTCAGCCCTGATGGTCGCATCCTCGCCGCAGCTGGCCGTGACAACGACAAAGACACAGGCACAGTGCGGTTCTGGGACATGACGAACCCCACACATCCCGTCGCACTCGGCGAGCCCCTCCGGGTCCCCGGCACCGCCTGGATGGTGTTCAGCCCGGATGGACGCACCCTCGCAACATCCGCCGGCCCACTCCCTGGCAACACCGGCGTACGGCTGTGGAACGTCGCGGACCCAACCCGTCCCCGCGTACTCGGCGCAGCCCTCCCGCACACCGCCGGCGGCAGCCCACTGGCATTCAGCTCCGACGGGCACACGCTGGCCACCGGTACCGATCACTACTGGGACGAACAGCTGTGGGACGTAAGAGACCCCGCTCACCCAACCCCGCTGGGCCAGCCCCTCAAGCACGCCTCCGCGGTCAACGTCGTCACGTTCAGCCCGGACAGTCGGTCCCTTGTCACATCCTCCGTGGACGATGGGGCGCGAATGTGGAACGTCACGGACCCCGCTCATCCCATTCTGCTCGGCAACTTCTGGACCGCTCTCAGTAGCGCGATATTCACTCCGGACAGCCATACCCTCGCCGTCGCTTCCAAGGGAGCCGTCCAACTGCTGAATGTGGCTGACCCCACGCACGTGGGTGCGTTGGGAGGCCCCGTGACCAGTTCCCTCGGCGGCCTCAACGCGATAGCGCTGAGCGCCAACGGCCGCACGCTTGCCACCCCCGGCGCAGAGCGGACATTCCGACTGTGGAACATTGCTGACCCTGCCAGCCCGACGTCCATCGCCCCGCCGCTGGCCAGCCCCTACGTAACCGCTATGTCGTTCGCCCGTGACGGTCGCACAATCGCTACAACCAGCGGTGACCGCACCGTACACCTGTGGCACCTGCCCGCCACAATGCTGACCGGCCACACCAAAGTCGTCTCCTCGACCGTTCCATCTCCCAACGGCCAGATTCTCGCCTCTGCATCGAACGACGAGACCGTGTGGCTGTGGAACATCTCGAACCCTGCTCTCCCCACCCCCCTCAGCATGCTCACGAAATTCGGCAGCACCGTTTTGTCCCTGGCGTTCAGCCCCGACAGCCGCATCCTCGCGACCGTCGCCAACGGCGACAAGCGCGTGATCCTCTGGGATCTCACTGAACCGACCAGGCCCACTATCCTCGCCCCGATCAATTTCCCCGAAGGAGTTGGGACCAGGGTCAACTCGGTGGCCTTCAGCCCCGACGGCCGCACCCTCGCCACTGCCAGCGGCACCGCCGTCGTTGGTGGCGACAACAGCGTGAGACTGTGGGACATGTCGGACCCCGCTCATCCACGACCGCGCGGCCAGCCGATCACCGGTGACGGTGACACCAACATGTTCATGAACTTCGTGTTCAGCCCGGACGGACGCACCCTCGTCATCGCTGGCCGCTACTCCTCTGGCACGGTGCAGTTGTGGGATGTAACCGATCCGGACCATCCGACCCGCTCTGGGCCGTCCATCCCCGGCGGCGCCGGCTCGATGGCGCTCAGCCCAGACGGTCACACCCTCGTCACGATCACGGATACTGGCGTTGCCGGTGCCACAGGCGACGGCGACGTCAAGTTGTGGAACATCTCCGACCACAACCACCCGACCCCCCTCGGCCGAGCACTCAGCGGCTACACGAGCCGTGTCAGCGCCCTGGCCTTCAGCCCCGACGGGAAGATTCTTGCCACCAACGGAGCCGGAGCGGGTGTGCGCTTGTGGAACGTCACGGACCCGGCCCACCCAGCGGTGATCGGCCAACCCCTCGCCATCAGTACCGCCGAACCCACCTCACTGGCATTCAGCCCCGATGGCCAAACCCTCGTCACCGGCGGACAGGACAACACCGTTCGACTGTGGCCGCTGGCAGTGGATGAGAACATCCGACAGATCTGCGCTAACACCGACACCCCGAGCCGCCCGCAGTGGCAGCAGTACCTTTCCATGCTCTCTTACCACTCCACCTGCGGCTAACGGCGACGGGATCCCCGCCCGACCACCGCGTACCGCATGCCGCCCAGCCAGTACATACCTGCGACCAACAGCCGCAACCGCGCGAGAAGACCATCAACTGGCTCCAGCCGAGGAACCCCAACCACCTGGCTCCACACGGCATTCAGAACGTCTACACGACCACCCGTCAGATCCGCCTTGCCAGGAATGCGACAGCATGGGAATGAGTACTCTTCGCCGGTATAGCGAGCAGATAGTCAGCTGATGTGACGCCCTGTAATTGTTGCACCGGCTGGTGAATAGTAGTTCCGAAGGAAATGGAATTCCCTCTGTCGGGGAATCCGACGGGGCATCTGTCCGTCTCTGTCTTTGCTGCGACTTTGTCTCCTGCCAGCAATAGATCCAGTGCGAGGCGCCGGAACGGCAGAAGTTGGGTCAGCCGATCGTGAAGTATGCGACCTCGGGACCGTAGCCGGCTAGGAAGCCGTCGCTTTTGGCCGCAACAGTTTGTGATGGGTGCCGCAGATAGCAATTGCGGAGCCCGCGTCCATCACTGACGTTCCAGATGATCGCAGTCTCGTCTTGGCTGGTGGTGATGGCGAGGGGGTACCGTCCGTGGCGGTGACTGTGGCTACAGCGTAGACCCCGCGGGTGTGGCCGGTGATGGTGTGCAGGTGCTCGCCGGTGGCGGTATTCCAGGCGATCGCCGGTCACGATGGCTCGCTGGTGTGGTCGGTGTGGAGGTCGCTGCGGTAGCCCTGGCCACGGGGTGTCCAGTTCTGCAGGGTGCTGGGTCTCCAGCGTGGGCGGCCCGGGATGCTGTCGTCGTCGGGGGTGGGCAAAGCACCGCTGCTCTTGCGGCTACGGGCGGCGCCGATGTCCAGGTGCGCGGCGACCTCGGTGTAGCCCCAGAGTGGCTGGCTGGCGGCCAGCGCGGTGTCCTTCCTCGCTGTTCCGGTGATGAGCGCACGGGGCGGCGGGCGGGTGGGGGTACAGCAAGGCCGCCCCGGCCGGTTCGGCACGGGGCGGCCATCTGTGATGGTGGTCAGGAGTCGGCGAGCTGGTTGGCGAGTTCGAGCGCGGCGGTCGCCACGAGGAGGGCGGAGCACAAGCCGGTGACTTCGCGCAGGGTGGGGTGGACGAGGCGGGGCCAGTCGTCTCCGGCGGCGGGCCAGGAGGCGAGGGGCACCACGGTGGTGGCGAGGCCGAGATGGGCGGTGACGTCCCAGCCGGCCTCGGATGCGGGTTCCCAGCGCAGGAGGATGCGGCCGAAGGGGAGCTGGGGCGCGGTGTTCGGGATCCAGAGGACCTTGATCGGGTCGCCGGTGTGGGCGGGGACGCTGTGGACGAGTGCTCCGCGCGCCCACGGTGGCACGGGGTGGAGGGCGAAGCGGTCGAGCGGGTGGGGAAGGCGGGGGCGGTAGTCGGTGGGGATTAGGTCTTCCTTCGGTCGGCGGCGTGGGTCAGGCCCAGGCGAGCTGGTCGCGGACGTCAGACGGGAGGTAGTCCTCCTGGCCGTCCTCGCTGATGTAGGCGATGCCGTTCTGGACGACGATGTCCGTGCCGACGTAGTGGGCGAAGGGCCAGTCGGGGTTCACGGCGAGGCGGACCCGCAGGTTCGGGTCGAGGGGCTGGAGTTGGGCGAGCAGGTGGCCGAGGGTGAGGTGCTGTGGCATGGCGGTTCTCCAGGAAGGGGCGGTGTGGTGAGCGGGCGGAGCGACGGCGGTGGTCACGGAAGGTCGGTGCGGGGCATCGGTGCGGGGGCGCGCAGGCGGTGGCGAGGCCGGATGAGGACGGGGTCGTCGGCGGGCCACGGGTCGCAGGTGTCCCACGGGTAGCCGGTGGTGAGGACGACGGTGCCGTTCGGGCCTTGGACTTCCGGCAGGCCGCAGACCCCGCAGCCGCAATCCGGGTGGTAAGGCCCGGGGCTGGCCGGGTAGGGGCCGGCGGCGAAGCAGTCGGCCCGGGGAAGGCGGCCGGGCACGGTGGGTTGGAAGGCGGAGACGATCAGGTCGCCGGGCCGGACCTGGTCGGCGCGGACGATCCGCAGGTGGGGGCTCGCGAGGATGCGGCGGCTCGCGCCGTGCTCGGAGGCGGCGGTGACGACCACCGGGTGGAAGTCGACGTGGCGGGTACTCGTGGTGCCTCCTTCGGGGACACGGGTGATCAGTCGGCGAGGCGGTACGACCGCAGGGCCAGCGGTTCGTCCTCGGTGTCGAGCACCACCAGGCCGTCGGTGGCCAGACGGTCGAGCGATCTGGCGACCGCGCGGTTGCGTAGGCCGAGGGCGGTGCCGATCTGGCCGACGCGGGCGCCGTTGGGCCTCTTGGTGAGGTGGGCGACGATCAGCGTGTCCCGGCGCAGGCCGTCCGCGTGGATGTCGTCGAAGGCCAGCAGCAAGCCGCCTGAGCTGAGGGCGAGTCCGAGCACGAACGCGGCCGACCCGGGCGGGACGGAGAAGGCGTTGGCCAGGCCGAGCACGGCGATGGCCGGGCCGGGGATGCGCGTGAGGTCGATGGTGATCGTCAGGGTGTCGTCCTTCGTCGAAGCGGTAATCCGGTGGTCAGGAGCGCTGGTGGGGAAGGAGCCGGGCTTCGCCGCCGTGGGCCTCGATCAGCTCCCGGACCAAGGCGACGGGGACGTGCAGGTACACGGAGTCGGTGGGGTCGTTCTCCTCGGACCCCGCGTCGAGGTGGGTGCGCCAGGCGTTCCACGGTTCGGGTCGCTGGCTGGGGAAGCCGATCTCCAGTGTCTCGGCGGGCAAGAGGAAGGCGTCGACGGGGTCAGGGGCGAGTACCGAGAGGCTGAAGCCGTCGCTGCAGACGATGTTGCTCTCCTGCACGGCGCGGCCGAGCGGGTTGCGGGGAGTGCCGTGGGCAATGGCGTGGTCGAGCCTGGGTGTTGCCAATTGGTGATCCATTCACGGGTGTTGGGTCAATGGATCGGGTCGGCGACGAGCGCGGCGAGGAATCCGGCGATGGCCTCGGAGGGGGTGTGGAGGCCGAACTCCTGGGTCCAGGCATCGGCGTGGTCGGGTCGGACCTGCACGCGCCAGACGATGCCGCGCCGCCAGGCGCCGGGGTCCTCGGGTAGCCAGCCGACGTAGACGCGCCCGTCCGGGCTGGTGCAGTGCATGTTGGCCTCGGGGGTGTCCACGGTGGCCCAGCCGAGTCCACCGAGCAGGGACAGGACCGACTCCGCACAGTGGTCGGAGGAGAGCCAGTTGCGTTCCTCGGCAATGGGGCGGACGGGGGCGGGCAGCAGGGTGCCGGGCGTGTTCATGGAGCTGGATCCCTTCGTTGACCTGCGGTTTCGGCGACATGAGTACGTTGACATGCGATGTACCGAAGCTCGTAGTCGTTTCCGGCGGTGATCGGTCTGCCGTGGGCGAACTGAGGCGGGAATGGATCGGCGGGGCTCGGTGCTGACACGGGGTTACGGCGAGGGGCCGTACGCAGGTCTGAAGGGGGGCGGCGTTGGAGCCGAGCAGAGGTCGTGACATGGCGGCGCTGGAGCGCAAGATCCGCAGCGCGGGCCGGGCGTGGACGAGGGGCGACATCGCCATGATCGCCGACGGCCAGTGGGCCGTGAACACGGCGAGCCGTGCCGAGCAGGCGCAGGCCGAGGTGGTCGAGGCCAGGCTGGCGGACGGCCGGCGTGTGGAGCTGACGCTGGACGAGCTGGCCCACGTGGTGGGCGCCGCCGACCCGGGCGCCCACCACGACCAGGACGTGAACTGACCGTCCGCTACTGCCGGTTCGCGGCCGAGGCAGCTGGAGCGGCTGCGGTCGGCGGGGCGGGCCGTTCCGCAGGAAGACTCACCGGACGGGGAGCGTGCGTGCTGCGCGCGGTGGCGGCCTTCACACGCTCGGCGCCGGGACCGTTCTGGTCCTGCAGGGCGAGTTCGCGGGCATCGACGACGTGGCAGATCGCCCGCAGGGCGGTGCTGGTCTCGGCGTGGGCGGTCCGCAGGGCACTCGCCGATTCCGTGATCCGGTCGAGGTCGTAGAAGGCGGGGATGTGGCCAGGATGAGTTAGGGCGTGCAGCCGTTCTTGGTGCACGGCAATGGAGTTGGAGACCACGGTGAGGTAGCCGCGGCTGTGCATGGCCGCGCGCAGCAGGGGGTCCTCGACGGGGCGGCGGACCGCGGCCTGCTCCAGGTCGGCGATCGGCCGGCCCCAGGTCTTCTCGATCATCGCGTCGGCGTGCTCCAGGGCGGTGACGTCGGGCACGGGGTTCCTCCGGGGTGCGGGTGGTCAACGGGAGCGTCCGGCCGAGGCGGCCGGGAGTGCCGGAGGGCGGGTGGTGGTGCTGTAGGCGAGCGCGGACGGCGCGGTGCGGGGGACGGAGAGCGAGCGGGAGGTGGCCGCCCGCACGCGCGCCACCTCAAGGGGGCTGGGCGCCGTCGGCGTCGCGGTGGCGACGGCTGGCAGGTGCGCCAGATCGACGTGCCGCATGTACCGGTTGACCGGTACCGGGTCGGTGACGGCGGTGGTGAGGGTCTGGAGCAGGTGCTCGGGCAGGCGCGAGGAGGCGGTGGCGTACCAGATGCCTCGGGGCGGGCCGACCTCGAACAGCCAGCGCTCGGTGTCGCCGGCCATCTCGGCTTCGTGCCGCAGTGGGTTGTCCCGCCGGTGGAGCTGGATGAGGCGGTCGGGCGACTGGTAGCTCAGGAACGGGGTGGCGGGGTCCAGGCGCCAGCCGTCGGTCAGGAGCCGGAGGGTGGTGTCGGCTCCGGACGTTCGGCCGCCGCCTCCCAGGTAGGCCTCGGGGCCCTGCGCGTAGGCGTCGGCGAGCGCGGCGGTGAAGTCCTCGACGACCTCGGGTGGTGTGCGGTCGTCGAAGGTGACCAGCCACTGCGGCGGGGCGGAAGGTGTTCGCCAGCTCGTCCCTGCTGAGCGCCCAACCGGCGTCCAGAAGGCGCTGGATGGCCGGGGAGCCGTTGGCGTCCCCGTTGGCGAGGTAGCGGGGGGTGATCCGGTACTCGCGGGGCTTCTCGGGGGTGTACGGCATCGGATCGTCCAGGGTCAGCGGCGGTGTGCGGCGGTGGGTACGGGTCGGGCGGCGGACGGGGTGGCGGGCGCGGCCGACCGACTGCGGGGTGCCGGGTGGGCGCCGGCGGCTTCGGAGGGCGGCCGGGCGGTGAGGTGGGGCAGGTGGTGGGCGGGGATATCGCAGCGTTGCCGCACCGCGGGTGCGGGTGAGCTGAAGAGGAGAGTGGCGCGAACGAGGGGGTAGAAGGGCACGCCGGTGGTGAAGTCTGCACGCCAGGAGGGGTTTCGCAGGTTGCCCGCGAGCATGCTCCAGGCCGGCGGGGTCTGGCCAGCGGCTTCGGCGTCGGGCGGCTGGTGGCCCACGCGGTGCCGGTAGACGGCGGTCCGGTCGGGTGCGACCTGGTCGTGGAAGCCCGGGGGGCTCTGGTCAGGCCACCAGCCGCGGTCGGCGAGGACGGAGGCGGGGGTGCGCGGGAGGTGGTGGGGGCCGCCATGCAGGTAGTCGCGGTGCCCGCTGCGCAGGCCGTGGACGAGGGTGGTCATGAAGGCGGCGGTGATCTCAGCGGGAGTGCCGGGTGCGAACGCCGCACGCCACAGCGGGGCGGAGCCGGGCGAGCGGTAGCCGTGGACGGTCCAGGCGCCAGGGCGGCCGGGCGCAGGTCCGCCGGTGATGATGGCGGTTCGGCAGGGGCTGGTGAAGCGGAGTGCTCCGTCGGACGAGCGGTCTCGGTCCCAGCCGGGGGAGGTGTCGAGCGCGTCAGTGATGAGCCGTTGGTCACCGGGGCCGGCGAGACGAAGCGGGTGGACGAGCAAGAGGGAGGTAGAGAGCACCGGGAGGATCCTGAACGGGGAGCGGGCCCGCATGCCGTCGGCGGCGAGGACGGGTGCGGCGGTGTGCGGAGCGGGGAGTCGGAGATGGGGGAGGGGGTCTGGGGCGGGTGTTCACGGCGGTCACCGCCCGCGGGAGGGACGGGAAGCCGCTGTCACTGCTGCGGGGACGCGGGGCTGTGGGGCGGGGGCGTGGCTGAAGAGATTGGTGGGGGCGGGGCTTCGCCGGAGTGCCGCCGCGGTTCGTACGGTGTCCACTCCGGTGACGAGGGTCCGGGTGGCGGCCGGCATCCGAACGGCCGGGGCGGCCGAGTGCCGGTTGTCCCACTGCTGCACGGCGGTGTACACGGGGGCGAGGGCGCGACCGGCGTCGGTCAGGATGTAGGGGTCGCCGTGCCGGGAGCCGGCGCGGGCGACCAGGCCGTCGGCCTGCATGCGGTTGAGCCGGGTGGCGATGAGTCGCTCGGAGACGCCGACGCGCTCCCCGAGGTGGCTCACCCGCGTGCTCCCGTGTTCCGAGAGCAGCCGGACCACCTCGGTGGTGTCCACCAGGTGCAGACGGCGCAGGGCGTCCTCGATCCGGTCGGACCGGCCCTGCGGTGCGTGGTCGAGGTGTTCGGAGGACCACTGGGTGACCGCGCGGTAGAGCGGGCCGAGCGTCCGCGCGCCGACGCTGAGCCTGTACGGCGCCCAGCGGTCGAACGTGGCGTCGCGGTCCACCAGCCCGGCGTCCGCCATGGCGGAGAGGCGCCTGCTGACGTACGGCTGGTTGACCGCCGGATGGTGGTGGGCGATGTCGCGCACGCGCATCTCCGGGCCGTACTTGGCGATCGTGTGGACGAAGTGCGTGGACCACTTCGGGGCCAGCTGGCGCAGGACGCTCTCCACGCGTGCCGCGTCGGCGGTGGTCATGGTGGTGGTCGGCTGGGCGGGCATGATCCGGGGAACTCCTGGTCAGCGCGTGCGGGCGGAGGACGAGGTCCACGCCGGGGATGCGGCAAGCGGTGCGGAGGCGGCTGGAGGGGCAGCGGCGGGGGCCACGCTGCGGTAGAGGGCGGCGGCCTCGCGCAGGCGGGCGGCTGGGGAGGCTTCCAACGCCTTCCGGCCCACCGGGGTGAGCGAGACCATGCGCCCCACCCGGGCGGCGTCCGTTGCGGTGTCGGCCGCGATCAGGCCGGCGGCGACCAGCGGCTCGACGGTCTCGGCCTTGACCGGCGCTCCGCGGCCGTTGCCGTGGATGACCTCCTTGCCGCAGAGCACGTTCTCGCGCATCCACAGATCCCCGAGCTGCACCTCGCGCAACGCCCTGCGTGGGGTGCCCTGTTCGTCCGTGGGCTGCCCGGCGTACTCGCCGCGCTCGACGGGCGACAGCGTCTCGACGGCCGTCTTCGCGGCGGCGGTCAGCTCGCGGTGGACGCCGTCGATGGCGGTGACGGACGCGGCGAGGTACCAAGCGAGGCTGGCCTCGGGACTCTCCTCGGGTTCGCGCCGCAGCAGGGTCCAGACGTCGTCCACACCGAGCCGCTCGTAGACGCGGTGCGCGGCGGGCTTCGCCAACTGGTCGTGCGGGTTCACTCGGTCGTCTCCATCCGGGCGATGAGGGAACGGACCAGGGTGGGCAGGCTGTCCGGGCCGTTGCCGCCCAGGCGAACGAAGCTGACCGACTCCTTGAGGAGCTCGTGGGCGTCCTCGGTCAAGGCGCCGACGATCTCCATGCAGGCGTCGGTGAAGTCCGAGGCGGCGCCCTCGGCCCGGCCCAGGACCTGGAGGTAGAGGCCGGGCGGGAGCGCGGCTTCGGCCGCCAGGGCGGTGACCGTCTCCTGGTCGCTCGGGGTGTAGCCGGAGAGGTCGAAGCCCTCCAGCTCCCCGGGGACGGTGGGCGCGGCACCGGGGCGCGGTGGAAGACCGGCCATGGTGGCCAGGACGTCGACGGTCTGCGTCAGTTCGGAGAGCGACTCGGTGAGCCAGCCCAGGGCGGAGGCGTAGGAGGCCAGGGTGAACAGGGTGGCCGGGGCGGTCGGCAGCTCCTCGTCGAGCAGGTCCTCCATGCGGTCCGCGAGGGCCGTGAGCACCTCGGGCCCGGCGGCGAGCGGGCCGAGGACGGGGTGGAGGTAGGAGCGGGAGAGCGGCGTGGAGTGCTGGGTGGTGACGATGCCGGAGACGGCTTCGGCGGCCTCGACGAGCCAGGTGGCGAGTTCGGCGTGGGCGGGGACGGTGGCCATCATCGGGCCTTTCGGGAAGCGGGGGTGGTGGCGTAGCCGGGGGAGGTGGTGGTGTAGGCGGGGCCGGGGGCAGCTGCGGGTGCCAGGCGTGTGGAGCGGGCGCGGGCGGCGCGCACCCGGGTGTCCTCGGCGGGGCTGAGGCCGGCGGGGAGGTTGAGGCCGGTGCGGTCCAGGCGGTTCTGGGCGGAGCGGTAAACCGCGTAGTCCAGCCGCGGGCCGGCGGCGACGAGGTGGACCTCGCGTGCGTGCTTCGAGGCCGGCGGGGCGTCGCGGAACTGCACGACCAGGCGGTGGCTTGCCCACTGGTCGCCGACGCCGAGGTAGATCTTGTGGCAGCCCTCCAGCCGGCCGTCGAGGCGCTTGGCGACGCGCTCGCCGTGCACGAGGTCCTGCAGGTGCAGCAACGCCTGGTCGCGGACGGCGTCGGGGAGTTGGCGCAGGTCGGCAATGGCGTCGGGGTGGGCGGAGAATCCGAACTTCGCGCGGCTCACAGCGACCGCCCCCGATCGGGCTGTGCGACGGCTACGGCTGCGGGCGCGGCGGCGAGAACGTCGGTGGCGGTGACGGCGGCCGGGGCGGTGGTGCTGCGGGCGAGGGCGGCGCGGGTACGCAGGGCCGCTGCATCGAGGCGGTACTCCGGCGCGTCGGGCAGCGGAGTGGAGCGCTGCTCCAGCCAGTTCTCGGCGGCGGCGTGGTTGGCGAACGCCCCCTCGCGCACCGTGTAGGTGTACTGGTCGGGCTGGAGCGTTTCCAGGAACAGCCGGACGGGCAGCTCCTTGTCCTGGCGGTCGACGGCGATGCTCCAGCCCTCGACGTCGGACCCGTCGATGACCTGGTAGTCGACGACCGCAAGGCCCTCGCCCGAGCGCCGGATGCGGTCCTCGACCTGGACGGTCAGCTCGTCGGCGGGCTTGGCGACGTCGATGGTCGGCGCGAGCGCGTCCGGAGGGCAGCCGCGGTTGACGAGCCAGTTCTGCGCGAACGAGAAGGTGGCGTGCTTGGACCTGTGCATGCTGAAGGTCGCCTGGCTGCTGTCGCGCACGAGATCGAAGGAGGCGATGTTGGGCATGTTGGGGTAACCCCAGGTGGCCGAGGCATCGAAGGCGATGATGAAACTGCGGTCGCCCACATCGTGCTGGGAGATCGTCTTGAAGTCGCTGACCCAAGTGGAGTCGTACAGTTCGGCGGTGTGCTCGTCGGAGGGTTCGAGGTCGTCGAGTCGGAAGTCGGTGTCCTTCATGCGGCGAGTCCCAGCTGGTCGGGGGTCGACAGGACGCGGTGGGCCGGCCGGGAGGGGCTCGTAGTGCACGCGGCGAACGGACCGTCCGGAGAGCGGAGTTGGGCGATGGCGTGGTCGAGGTGGTCGCGATGCCACGTCGAAGGGCCGCCCTGGCCGGCCTCGGCGGCGGTCAGCTGCTGCCAGGCCAGCCACAGCGCGTGGAGGCGGGCGACGGCTTCGGGGTGCTCGGGCCACCTCGCGCACCACGGGCGGGTGGAACCGATCTCGCGGCCGTAGACGGGCAGCAGGATGTGGGTGACCCAGAACGAGAGCTCGGCCAGCTCGGCGGCGTACTGGGCGCCGCCCATCGCGAGGATGAACAGCGGCGGAGCGGCCTCGGGCGCGTCCTCGCCGCCGGTGCCCGGCTCGATGGAGCCGGACCCTGTCTCGTCGTCGGGTTCGGAGCCGAGACGGTCGAGGATCACGCCGTGCTGGCGGACCTCGGCCATGGTGCGGTTCAGGGCGCTGACGAGGTCGTCGAGGTCCTCGTCGGGGATGCGGATTGGCTCGGGCTCGGAGGCGCCCGGCAGCGGATCGGACTCGGACATGGCACATCCAGGAGGTTCGGACGGACGGGGAGGTCGGGGTCGGAAGGTCTTCTTCGGGTCACGGCAGGGCTCCGGTGAAGCAGTCGTTGAGGGAGATGGAACGCGGGAAAGGCGGCTTGATCCGGCCGCCGATTGGTGCTAGGCGCAGGCCAGTTGGGTGCTGTTGTCCTGGACGAGGCGCAGGCCGAGGGCGACGGCGTCGGCGAGGGCGCCGGTGAGCGGGTGGCCGGAGGCGGCGAGCTTGGCGGGGTGGTGCAGTCCGCCGGTGTGCAGCACGGCGTGCGCGCCGTTGGCGTGGGCGGCGGTGGCGTCGTCGACGGCGTCGCCGACCAGCAGCACCCGGTGCGCCCGGTCGGTGAGGCCGAGGGCGTGCAGGTGGGCGGTGAGCGGGGCGGCCTTGGTGCCGCCGGAGGGTCCGGTGCGGCCCTCGTACCGGGTGAAGAAGTGCCCGATGCCGGCCTGCTCTACTTCGCGGACCAGGGTGTCGTGCGGGCACAGGGACAGGAGTGACTGGGTGTGGCCGGCCTCGCGCAGGGCGGTCATCAGCTCGGGTGCGCCGTCGCGCACGCGCACCGGCTGGGCGCGCAGGTGGGCGAGGAAGGCGTTGTCGCTGGAGATCCACTCCTGCTCGGTGATCGTGCGGCCGAGTAGGCGGGCGTAGAAGTTGGGGATCGGGACGGTGTGCTTGGCCCGGTAGGTCTCCCGGTCGACCGGGGCGCCACCGAGGGCGGGCAGGGTCGCGTTCAGCGCGGCGACGTGGTCGTCGAGGTCGTCTTTGACTGTTCCGTTCCAGTCCCAGACAACGTGTATGCGGGTGGCGGGAGTTGCGGCGGCGAAGAGGGAGGTGTTCACGGCGAGTCCTTCGGGATGAGCTTGGTGGTCAGGCGGAGAGGCGGTCGTTGAAGCGGTGCAGCAGCCACAGCGCGGCGCCGGCCCCGGCGAGCGGGACGAGGGCGAGCAACTGTGGGCCGACGGTGGCGGCGAGGGAGGCGAGGGCGGTGCCGACGGCCTGGCCGACGCCGATGCAGGCGATCAGCGAGGCGAACGCTTCGGTCGCTTCGCCTTCGGGGGCGAGGTGGTCGACGGTGAGGAACGCGGCGGTCAGCAGCGGCGCGAGGAAGGTTCCGGGCAGTACGGCGCCCAGGACGGCGACGGCGGGCGCGGGGGCGGGCAGCAGCGGCAGCCATCCGGCGGCGAAGCCGATGGAGGCGGCGACCAGGTGCTTGGCGGGTGCGCCGGGCCAGGCGTGGCGGCCGTAGGCGAGGCCGCCGAGCATGCTGCCGATGGACAGCGCGGCCGGCATCACCCCGACCAGCCACCCGGCGTGGTGGCGCTCGGCGGCGGACAGCGCCAGGACATTGACCGCGCCGAGCGCGACACCGGTGCCGATCAGCGCGGCGAACAGCACCCGAAGACCCGGCACGCGCAGCGGACCCGTCCAGTGAACCGCCTCGGTGAACTCGGCCGGCGTCCAGGCGTGGGAGGGGCGGGCGGTGACGACCAGGCCGGTGCCGAGCAGGCCGAGCGCCGCGGTCGCCACCAGCGCGGTGGTCGCTCCGGCACCGGCCGCGAAGCCGGTGGCCAGCAGCGGACCCGCGACGAACACCAGGCCCTGGGTGCTGCTGTCCAGCGAGAGCGCGGTGCGCTGGTGCCCGGCGTCGGGCAGCAGCACCGGCCACAGTGCCCGGAGGCCTGCCTCCAGCGGCGGCGTCGCCAGCCCCGCCGCCACCATGGTGAGCGCGGCGAGTACCGGGTGGCGCGTCGGGCCGGTGCACGGCAGCAGCAGGAACGCCGTGCTCGCCGTGGCCGTGGCGGCGACGAGGACCTGGGTCTGGCCGTGGCGGTCGACCAGGCGTCCGAGCAGCGGCTGCCCGAGCGTGGAGGCGAGGCCGTACAGGGCGCCGAGGGCTCCGGCCAGGGCGAGCGGGCCGTGCTCGGCGCGCACCAGCAGCAGGATCGCGATCGGTGCCATGCCGGTGGGCAGGCGGCCGATCAGGGTGCCGCTGAGCAGTCGGGTGACGTGCGGCGAGCCCAGGACAGCGCGGTAGCCGCTGTCCTGGGCAGGGCCGCAGGCGGTGGTGGTGCTCAAGGAGAAGGTCCTTCGGTCGTACGGCCGGCGGCGCGCGGGCGCGCCGGACCGGGGCATGCGCAGGCATGACAGCCCTCGGTTCGGTGCGGCTGCGGAGAGAAGAGTCCGCGGATTCCGGGATTTGGTACGGCCGCAAGAATGAGATAGAAGCCTCGTAGTCGGACACGGCGCTCTGGGAGAAGGCGGAGCCCGTTGCTCTGGGGAGTGGACGGCCTGCTGGAACCCAACTCCGTTGTCCAGAGCGGCGAGTTGGGTCGGCCGACTTCCGCAACGGCGGCTACCCAACCCGAGTCCGTATTGATCCCATGTTCATCGGCATGAAGACCTGAAAGGTCCTCCATGACTGCCAAGAGAAAGACGGCGTCCTGCACCACGCGGTGCAGGACGCCGCCTACTTGTGCAATCGAATCCGAAACGTATGGCCAGCAGGTCGGGCCACACCCCTACCTATCCAGCCTGGGCCTTTTGCAACAAGAGATTTAGCCGAAAGACATGTTGACCGAATCGGAGAGCCCGATCGCTCTGAGGTCTGCTGAGAGCCAGTTGTAGGCAAGAGTCGTAGCCGGGCTCTCCCCAAATATCCACAGGACCTCGTGGACGGTGCTTCGCCCGGACCAGGCAGCCGCTTCGGGGCGAAGGCGGCGAAACTCGGCGTGGCTATCGATGGATCCGAACCAGTCGGGCCAATAGTCGGTCTCGGCGCTGACGTCTTCCACCTCCGTTACATCGACCTGGGACGTGGAACCAGGTGTCAGCGGGAGGACGGTACGCAAGAGAAGGGGCCCCATATCTACCCGGTCGGTCCCGATAGGAGGCCAGCTGATCTTGCAGGCGAACCGCACCGGCAGCGCGCCGCCGAGTTGCAGGGTCCGTCGAATAGGCGACAGGTACTCCGTGACGATGCTCTCGTAGATGGACAGCGCGCCGGAGTAGACCTGTCTGACCATGTCGATCAGTACATCAGGGCTGTAGGCAGCAGAGACATCACATGAGGTCCTGTCAGGCCCTGGGACGTCCGGCACGGGGTATGGACAATGGATCATTCCGTCACGAGTGATCAGGAGACGCTGGCCGACGCACTGGTCGCGGAGCCTCGCCAGCTCCGACCGCAGTACGACAGCGCCACCTCGAAATCGGACCAGGGCGATGTTCGGCGTCTCCCGGAAGATCTCGTCGACCGCCGAGATGACATCGGTGAGCGGGATGGGGAGGCGTGACCCGAAGCCGACCTTCCCGGTCAGTAGCCTGGCGATGTTCCAAGTTCGTTCCTGGACAGCAGTCACGTTCTCGGGCAAGGGAAAGGCTCGGTGCGTGAGCACTTGCGCCATGCTCGCCTTCACCCAGGACAGAGACAATTGCCACGGCCAGGCGGGGACATCAGAAGGGACGGTCGCTGGTCGGAGCGAGAGGATTCTGTAGCCCGCTATCTCGCCACGTTCTAGGTCTGGCCGTGCGGTGACTGCGAAGAAGCGCTGCCGGTCTGCAGGTACTACGGGAGCGGCGAACATGACGCCGATATTGGAACTACCGGCGTCTGATCCGACCCCGATAGGCAGGCCACGTCCGGCTTCGTCTGAACAGCTGAGCAGAGATGCTGCGTGACCGAGTCCGCTGAGCCAGTTGTCAAGCGTCGTGGACAGGCGCCGGGCGCATTCGAGATCCTCGGGAAGGGCCGCCGTCGACGCGAGGGGGTTCTTTGGAACGGCCTTGTCGATGATCCACGAGGCCAGACCGGGGTCGACTGCCGTGAGGTCGCGGAGTAGGGCCGTCACCCGGTCCCACGATCCGTTGGAGACGGCGAACGTAAGAGCGTCTCTCCACCGGTCCCGGCGCTGTGGCGTGAATCCCGAGAGTTCCGGTAGACCGTTGTCCAGGATGTACTGGCCACCGAAATACTGTCCCAGTACTGGGAGAGCGAAGGAGAGCGTGCGGTTTCGGTGGACGACCAAACGGGTCCGAACAAGGCTCTGCAGATCCTCCCTGTTGCCAGCCTCGCTGGCCGCGATGGATCCTCCGGCGTCCAGGGTGAGACGGCCGAGTCGGGCGAGTAGGGTGTATGTCTCAAGACCAAGGCCTGCGGACCGGGTGAGAGCCCGTTCGACGAGGGCGGCAAGGAACGCTCCTCGCGAATGCGGTACCTCGGATCCGGACCGATGGCAGTCGGCAGCGATCAGCGCGAAGAGCGGGCGGTGCAGAGCGTCGCGGATATCAGCGTTGGAATGCCACGCCAGGTCCTCTGGTGCCTCCACACGATCGAGGAGTTCCTGGAGCTCGGCATCCGAGAGTGCAGGCAGGGTGAAGAAGTCGGCGCGGAGGTTGGGGTCCGGGCGGCTGGTGGCCAAGACCTTCCGGCCAGATGCGCTGTAGAGCCAGGACCAGAGTTCGTCGATAACTTCGGCCGTGCGTTCGGCTCCGAACTCGTCCAAGCCGTCGAGGAACACCGTCACCTGATGGTGCTTGCTGGGAATGCGTGTGAGCCGTTCGTCGAGCGCCCGCAGAAGGTCGGGTCCGGCTGACCTAGCCGTGAAGTGGATCGGTAGTGGCGCATCGGGGTCGTCGATGGCCCGGACCGCCGCCTTTTGGTACTCCCGTTCCAGGGCGACGGTCTTGCCAGAGCCGAAGTCGCCTGTCAGAATCGCGAATTTGCGCCCGATGTGGAACTGGGTGAAGTTCTGACACACACCGATCTCATCGTCGTTGGCCAGGCCCTCGGCTTGTTCGGGAGTCAACCCCACTGCGATCCAGCGAGTGATGAGTCGGCCTCGACTGGCGGATAGGCCGGCGAGCAGGGCGTCCCGCCTGTGCCACTCCTCCGGCGTCCCATCCGAGGGTTCCCGTCGCCGGTCGATGGCGTCCTCGTGCGCACGCTTCATGGCCAGGAGGTCATTGACGGGGAAGTGGCGCCCGTGCTCCTTGTCGATCAGCGTGTGATGCGTAGGGCAGAGCAGTATGAGGTTGGTGTACGAGTTCCGGTCCGAGAGCGGGAGGCCGGGATCGCCCCTCGGTCCGTCGTCCTCCCTGGCAACGATGTGTGCCTCTTCCCCGAGCACGACCGGGTTCCGCGAGTCGGGATCGGCGCCCACGTCGTCGGTGAGCCTCTGGCGGCAGTCCGGGAACGCGCACTCGTTCCCGGACCTGCCCCAGAGAATCTTCCGGTCCGGGTCCTTGATGGCCATCGGCCCCCGTTCGTCGATAGGTGGTGTTGCCCAGTCTGCCTGCTGGAGCCCCAAGCTGCGGTCTACCGGTCGCGATCAGCTCCCGCGCTCCGATGCTTGTCCCATAGGTGACAAGAAGCCGTGTTGAGTCCGGCGGGACCGGCCGGGAGTTCAGCGCGAGCGTACAAGAGACAGGGACACAGGCGCTGCCACGACGGAAGCCTGAGCGAACGGCGTGGATTGCGAGGGAACGTGGGCCGAGCGGGCTCGGGCGGCTTCGACCCGAGCCTGCTGTACATCGATGATCGAGACCGTCGTGCGGATGGACCGCCGGGCCTCCGCCAGCTCGCTGTGAGCGGTCGAGACCGCTTCCTCGATGACCTGGCTGGCGGTTGCCAGGGCCTGGTCGACGTCGGGCCGGCCGCGCAGGGGATCGAGGTGGGCGACCGTCGCCAGCTGGTCGGTGGCCGCGCCCAGGGCGGAGACGGTCTGGCCCATCCGGTCGGCGACCTCGCCGTAGGTCCAGGCCGTGCGCAGAACATGCTCGGGGACGGGGTCCACGGCCACTCGTGCTTCGATGGCCTGACCGATCTCGGCGATCAGGTGGCCGAGTTCGGTGATCTGCCGACCGACGGAGGAAGCTTCGGCGAGCCGGGCCGGCGGGCTGGTCACGGCGGGCAGCTTCGCCTCCTGCGCTTCGACGCGAAGGGCCAGGGACTGCAGGGCGAGGGATTCACTGACGGGGGTGTTCACGAGGAGCTCCGGTGGGGGCGGGTGCGGACGGTGGGGGCAGTGACCACGCACGGGATTCGGGCGGAGGCGGCACCGGGCATCGTGCGGCCGGCGGCTCGGGCGGGGCTGCGGGCGAGCGCGGCGCTGACGCGGGCGGTCTGGTCGGCGCGCGGCCGAGGTTGCGAGTCCGGCGGGGAGGTGGCCGTGCGCCAGCGCTCCCGCACCTGATCGACCGGGCCGAGCGCATGAAGAGCCTGGCCGATGAGCTGACCGGGGGCGAGCCGGTCGCCGTCGGCCTGAGCGGCAATCTGCCGGGCTGCGACGGCCGCGGTGCGGTTGAGGGAGCCGCGCAGGAGCTGCTCGCCGAGCCACTCGGCCGAGCCGGCCGCGCCGTTGCCGAGCACGGCGGAGAGGCGTTCGCCGGTGAGGGTGCCGTCGGCGAGCAGGCCCCGCCGCTGCACTTCCCATAGCGCGGTGACCGGGTCGATCGGCTCCCCCCGGTGGTGGAGCGCCCCGAGGCAGCGGTAGAGGTGGCCGTGGCCCCGGTCGGCGAAGTCGCCGGGCCGCAGCCAGCCGAACACCTCGCCGATCGCCCCGTCCTGGTGGACGAGCAGCGCGAGCAGGAACCGCTCGTCCTCGATCTGGCCCGCCGCAGGTGCGGCAGCGACGACGGCCGGCGGCACGGCAGGGCCCTGCGGCCTCGGCGGGGTTCCCCAACGCCGGGCGAGGTCGACCAGGACGCCCACCAGGACGTCGGATTGGGCGACCGTGCCGTCGGCCTCGTGCTGCCGGGCGCCCTCCTCAGCGACCGCGAGCAGGCGGGCGGCATGCTCGGCGACGGTGCGCTGGATGGAGCCTTCGAGCACCATCCGGCCGTAGACCGGCGCGTTGGCCGGGCGCGGACAGGCCGCGATCAGGGCATGCGGGTAGGAGGCGGTGAGACCTTGGACGTGCCGACCGGCTTCGGCGAGGCTGTCGTTCAACCAGGCCAGCGGCACGGCACCCTCGGCGGCGAGCGCGGGGTGCCCGGCACCACCGAGGGTGCGCAGAGCGCCGAACAGGGCTTGGTGGGCCGGGCGGTAGAAGTCGCGCGGCTCCAGCCAGCCCAGGCGATCGAGCTGGCGCGGATCGAGCAGCACCGCGCCGAGCACGGCCTGCTCCCCCGTGAGCAGCGGGTCCATCACGCTGCCCCGTCGCCCTCGGCCCGCAGACGGGCGACCTCGCGGTCGGCGGCGGCCCTGGCAGCGGCGAACCGGTCCAGCTCACCCGTGAACACCGGGTCGGAGGCGAGAAGGGAACCGGCCCCGGTGACCAGCCACCAGTGGCCCCCGCGCCAGAACACCGGCGCCCCAGACAGCGGAGCCGATACGCGCGGGCGCTTGACGGCGTTCGGATCGGACATGCAGAACTCCCGGAGAGCAAGGGGAATCGAGGCGAGGTGGGGAAGGACGTGCGGCGCCGACTGGGGGTGCTGTCGACCGGCGCCGTCGGGCGGGGTGCTCAGGCAGAGAGGGTGAAGTCGTCGCGGCTGTGGGCGGCCTTGGCGAGCGCGCGCTCGGTGATGGCCTTGGTGGCGCGGGAGGAAGCCGGGCCGATCTCCTTGGCCGAGCGCTCCTTGTACCAGGGCTTGAGGTCGAGCATCGCGACCCGCATGCCGGTGGCGAAGAGCAGGATCTTGCCCTTGGGGAGCGCGCGGATCTCGTCCGGCGGCAGGATGCGTTCGGTACGCATCGAGACCGAAGTCGACTTGCCGCTGTCGGAGTTGGAGACCGAGACGGTCTGCACGTCGTGCTCGCCGATCTGCCGCGACAGCTTGTCCGCGAAGTCGGCGTCGTCGATGCCGCTGCCGATCACCTTCACAGTGGCGGCGGACCACAGGGCATCCATGCCGGCCTCGCCCCAGCAGCGCTGGCCCTGGCGGTAAGACTGCAGGATGGTGATCGGGATGACGCCCCGGCTGCCGAGGTGGGAGTAGAGGTCCGGCAAGTCCGAAATCTTGCAGACGTTCGCCGCTTCATCGAGTACGCACAGGGCGGGCGGGTCGAGCCGGCCGCCGTTGCGTTCAGCGACGATGACGGCCGCGCGCATCATCGCGTCGGCCGCCGCCGCGATGATCGCGCTGGCGGAGCCGCCGCCGTCCTTACTGAGCAGGAACAGCGTGTCGCGGGAGGAGGCGAAGTCGAACGGCTTGAACTCCGGTACGCCCTTGGTGGGGGTGACCCAGGCTGCGATCTCCGGGTCCAGCAGGCAGCTGGCGTACTGCCGCGCCGTCTCAAAAATCCCATCCCTGGTCTCGGTGGCCCCGGTGACGGTGCCCTGGAGCTGGGCGGCGACCGCGTGGTGGCCGGCGTCGCCGAGCAGGTCGACGGGGGTGCGGTCGGAAGGCGAGGCGAGCCAGGCCAGCACATCGGTGATCGGACGGCGGTGGCTCGCGGCAGCCAGGAACAGGGCCCCCAGCGTGTTGCTCGCGGCGGTGGACCAGAAGTCGGAGCCGCTGGACTCGTCCACGCTCGCCGTGACGAAGTGCCCGGCCAAGCGCTTGGCGCCGGCAAGGTCGCGGGCGTCGGCGAGGATGTCCCACCACATCTCGCGCGGGTGATGCGCGATCTGCTGCGGGTCGAGCGTCCAGACCTTGCCGACCTTCGCCCGGGCGTCCACGCACGCCGTGTAGGCGTCGTTGGCGGCTTTGTTCGAGGTCAACAGCACGGGCCCGGGCGCGGCGAGGATCGCGGGGATCGCGATGCCGCTCGTCTTGCCGGAGCGCGGCGCCATGATCGCGACCATCACGTCCTCCCACGAGGCACGGACCTGCGCCTTGCCGGGGGAGAGCGTGCCGATGGGGATACCGCGGTCGGCCGGCGCGACCTCCTTTTCGTCCTTCAGGCTCGGGCGCAGGCTGCGGGCCTTGTCCGTGACTTCCTCCTCCAGCAGCGGTGCGATGTCCGCTGCCCGGGCCAGACCGCTCTTGGTCGCGGCGCGGTGGCGCAGGTACAGGGCGAGCACGGTGACGGTGGAGGCGAGGGTGAGCACGCCGGGGACGAGGCGGGCGCCGACCAGGACGGCGGCGGGGCCGAGGTGGGGCCACAGCCGGTTGGGGTGCAGCAGGGCGTTGGTGGCGTTGAACGATGCCCAGGGGCCGGAGCCGGCCAGGGCGTTGGTGAGGTTGCCGGTCAGCCAGGCGAGGGAGCCGAAGGCGAGGACAGCGCCGAGGACGCCGAACAGGAGGTAGAGCAGCGCGTCCGTGCCGGTGGTGGTCGACGGCGCGCTCGTGCGCGGGGCAGGCAAGAGGAGGTCCCGGGAGGTGCGAGCGGGCGGTGGGCGGGGCACGCTCGGCTCTGGTGCGGATCACGGTGCTCTCCACGGGGCTTGGCTGGCGGAGCGATTCAGCGGGCTCGGGCGGCAGGCCGGGCCGATGTAGCTGATGCGGGCGGCAGCCGGGTGGGGGCGGCTGCGGTGGACATGCCGGGGGTGGTGCTGCGGGCGAGGGCTGCGCGGGTTCGCAGGTCGTCGGTGCCCCTGCCGTCGGTGGCGCCCGGCGCGCGGGACCCGGCGCGCCGGACCTCGTCGACGGCCCCGTCCAGTTCGGCCTGGACCTCGACGAGTTGGTCGGACGAGGACCCGAATCGGTCGGAGAGTTCGACCTGGTCGGGGTCGAGATCGGTGATCTGTTCGGAGGCGGTCTCCAAGGCCTCCTGGAGGCGCACGAGCATCCCGTCGTCCGGGTCGAGGAGTCGGTCGAGCACGCCGGCGAGCTCGGCGAAGTCGGTGCTGCCGCGCAGCTCATCGCTGAGATCGAGGATCTGCTGGCCGGCGGTGGCGAGCGGCTGGACGTCGAGCCGGGGGTCGAGGTCGACCTTGTAGCGGGCGGCGCGCAGCATCTCGGCGGCGTGGGTGGCGCAGGCGGCTGCTTCGTGGTTGGGCGTCGTGGTGGGCAGCCGGTGGCGGCGGCCGTGCCAGTCGTCGATCTGCTTGAACCCGGCGTGGCGGAGCAGGGTGGCCGAGAGGTCGTCGCTGGTGCCGGTGGCGACGACGCTGCCGCTGGGCCCGGCGCCGATGGTGATGGCGGGCATCCGGTGGTCCTTGGAAGTGGTGACGGTACGGGTGAGGTGGCCGAGTTCGGCGGCGATGCGGGTGCACTCGGCCTGTATGTGGAAGGGGTCCCGGTAGGTGCCGTGGATGTATCCGTCCTCGCGTACGACGGTGGCGACGACGTGCACGGACCGGTCGCCATTGCGGATCGCGGCCCACCGGCAGCCGTTCCGGTCGTCGACGGGGGCGAGTCCGGTCGCGGTGACCAGGCGCCGGGCGACGTCGGCCCACTGGGCGTCGCTCAGGTCCGGTTGGCGGGGGTCGGAGCGCACCGAGCACATCCACACCGGGAGTTCGGGCGCCCGGGAGCCGATCCGCAGGGCCGGGGCGTCGAGCACGCCGCCGCCGAGGACCTCGTGCGGGTCGCCGAACAGGGGTAGCTGCAGCTGTTTGTCGGCGCCGCGGTAGTCGGCGCCGATCAGCCTGGGGCGCAGCCGTCCGCGTGGGTCGTCCAGGCCGTAGAGGGTGGGGATCAGCGCGGCCGTGGTGGTGGCGCGCTGCAGGTGGGCGATCACGGCGTCCCCTCTCGGACGGGCGGTGGGGCCCGGCGGGCGGGCTGGGAGACCGAGAATCCGCGGATTCGGCGGTTTGGCCGGGCTGGAAGTCGGTGGTAGGAGGCGGCTGGGCCCGGCCGGGGTGTTCCGCGAGCGTCAGCGAGGTGCGGCGAGCGGATCGGTGGTGTCCTCGGCGCGCCGGGCGCTGCGGTGCAGGGGGCTGGCCGTCGTGGTGCTCTCGAATCGGACGGCGAGGAAGGGGAGTTGGTTCGGTGCCCTGCCCGCAGGGGCCGGGCCCCCGGGGGTAACACCAAGGGGTTATCCGTCGGCCGGGCGGTGGGCCAGGCTCTTATAAAAAACATAACCAGCCCACGACA
>NZ_JBHUAL010000062.1:28594-40440 GCF_042789775.1 Kitasatospora sp. NPDC056800
TTTTACCCCCACACCCCGCAATCCTCGTTGTTTTTGTGTCTGGTGGGCTCGGTTTTGTTTATACGACCCGGGTTGGTGGGGGCCCCGGCCCGCAGGGGCAGGGCACCGGGGGTTCACACGAAGGGGTTCTCGGTCGGCCGGTCGGTGTCCAGCGCCGCGTCGAGCAGCTCGGGCAGATCGGCGGGCTCGGAGGCGCGCTGGTCGATCCACCAGCCGGCGCGGGTGATCGTGCGGGCCTGGTCCTCGATCTGCTCCCACTGCGGCTCCGGCATGCTCCCGTCGAGGACGAGGGCGGTGTAGGCGGCGGTGAGGACCTGGTGGCGGCACCGGATGCCCCAGGCGATGCCGCGGTCGGTGCCCTCCAGTGGTGGCATCCGGTACTGCTGGGACCAGGCTTCCGACTCAGCCTGCTCGGCGGCGCGTTTGGCCTCCAGCCACTCGGCCTTGCCCGTCTCGTCGTCGCCTTGGGCGGCGCGCCAGCAGTCGGTGCAGTCCTGCCTGGCCAGCCACTCGGCGAAGCCGGCTCGCCGGTCGGCCGGGCGGGCGCCGAGGTCGCGTTCGGCCTCGTGCCCGCACGCGTGGGTGATCGTCCAGACCTTTTTCACTGCCATGCTCGTCTGTCCCTTGTTCGTGGTGCTGGTTGGTCAGCGGTGGTGGTCACCGGTGGTGGCACAGGTGAGGACGGTGTCCGCGAGGGCGGGCTCGACGGCGACGGTGTACCGGCCCCGCTGGAGGCGGATGGTCGCCTCGGTGACGGCGTCGAGGCCGTCGCCGGGCGCTCGGAGGATGTCGAGGTTCGCCAGGTGGAGCCATCCCGCTTCGGTGAGGAGTTCGGCCGGCTCGCGGGGCAGGTGGTCGCGGAGAGCGGCGACTATGCCCAACTTGGGGTGGACGGCGAAGGCTACGTCCGGCTCCTGGGAGAGGCGCGGGAGCGGGGGGTGCTGGGGCGGTGGAGGAACTGGGTGTCGTCGGAGGGGGTGCGGGGTTGGTCAGCGCGTACGGGCGAAGGCGATGCGGGGGTCGACGGCCGCGGGGGGCCTGCTGGTGCCGACTGCGGCGGCAGGAGCGGGCTGGTGGGTGGGGCCCTTGAGCGCGGCCTCGTCGACGCGGAACTTGTGCGTGGTGAACGCCTGCCGGACCTCGGCGCGGTGCGCGGCGACGTCCTCGGCGAGCCGGGGCTCCAGGGCGACCTGGAAGTTGCCGCGTCGCAGTCCCGTGACGGTGTGCGCCACGATGTCGAGCGACTCCGCCCGGGTGCCGGTCGGCGGGAAGTAGACGTCCAGGTCCCGGTGGTGGCGCCAGCCGTCGGTGTCCAGGAAGATGCCCGGATTGAAGGGCAGGTGGTCGTTGACGGCGGCCACGATGCCCAGCGTCGGATGCTCGGCGAAGGCGACGTCCGGACCGGTGTCCGGTTGGTGGCTGGGCGTCGGTTCGGCGGCGGCCGTCCGTTCCTGTGCCCGTTTCTGCCGACCGGTGTTCTCGGAGGCCAGGGCCATGTCGGTGTCGACGCGATAGCCGGCGTCGGTGAGGAGCTTGGCAGCCCACGCTGCGCGTTCGGGGGCTTGGAGGTGCTGGTCGGTGAGTGTGTAGAGGGTGGGGTGGCCGGGGAGGCGCTCGAAGTCGAGGCGCTCCAGCATCCACTGGGCGGCCGGGGACTGGGTGGGCAGGGAGGCGACGATGCCGTGGTTCGGGTGGTGCCCGATGGCGACGTGGGGAAGCTGGGTGGGTTCGGCGGCAGACACGGTGGGGCTCCGCTTTGGTGGTCGGACGGTGGGAGCGGTGGGCGGAACGCGGTCTGCGGCGGCGGGGCACGGCGGTTGTCCTTCCCGGGCAGGGGTTCAGCGGCGCGGACCCGCGGAGCGGACGGCGGCCGGTGCGGCGAGGACGGCTTCGGCCGGGTGACCAGTGAGGGTGCGTACGGCGGTGGGGGAGGTGGCGACGGCGGCGAGCACCCGGGTGTCGAGGCGGGCCGGGACCCGGGGTGCGGGCCGGGCGCGGCTGGGGTGAGCGGCGTGCCGATCGGCGAGGTCGCCGCGCATCGCCCGGATCTCCCGCACGTAGCCGTCCGCCATGTCCGCGATGTGGCGCAGACGGGCGGCGTAGTGCGGATCGGAAGCGCCGCCCAGGCCCTCCCACCAGGAGGCGCTTTCGTGGAGCACGCCGACGACCTGGTCGAGGACGCCGTCGCCGGGAGCGGTCAGTTCGCTCAGCGCGTCGGCCACCTCGCGGGTGTGCCCGGCTGCCGAGACGGCCTCGCCGACCTGGGCCAGCGACCGGGACGGGGGCAGCGTCGGCGAAAGGCTGTGGTCGATCAGGTCCGCCGGGCAGGTGAAGCGGTAGCCCGCGGCGCGCAGGTGGTCGACGGCCCGCGTCACGGCGCTCCGGCGCTCGCCGGGGTCGACCATGGCGACGGGAAGCCGGTGATGGGTCTCGTGGACACGGACGACGGGGATGAACCCGGCGCGGTGGAGGGCGGACTCGGCGCCGGCACGTACGGCCTGGACCTGTTGGCGGGACGGCACGCCCAGGCCGTCGAGGTACTCGTCGACGGCGGCGAGAAGCTCGGGCACGTTCCCCCGCTTGCGGGCGTCGGGCCCGCCAGGCCTGCTGTCGTAGAGGACTTCGGGCAGCTCGGCGTTGCCCGGGGCGTACCGGCTCACGAGCCACGCGTCCGGGAAACCGGGGACTTCGGGGCGTCCGCCGTCCGGCGGGGGTGAGATCGACAGGAAGGTGCCGTCGTGCAGCTGCGCGACGACGACATGGTCGTCCGCTCCGAAGTCGACCCCGGTCTCAAGGCCCCGCTGCGCGAGGGGTCGGGTGACGTGGGCGTAGTGCCGGCCAGGACCGGTGGTGTCGCGGCCGGGCGGGGTGTCCGGGCCGTAGACGTGGGCGGTGACGCCGAAGCCGTTCTCGGCGAACAGGACGGTCAGCTGGTCGGGTTGCATGGCGTGCTCCTGCGGGTGCGCGGACGGGCCGCAGCGGGGCGGGGAGCTGATGATGCCGAAGACCGGGGAGTTGGTCCGGCTGCGAAGCCGTGCTAGACGCTCACCGCGCGCACCGGAGTGCACCCGGCGTCGGCGGGACCGGTGACGTTGCCGCCGCAGTGCTGGGGCCGTGAACCGGGCCGGTGCGCGCGAGTGCGGCCTTGACCTGCTGTTCGCGGTTCGGCTCGGGCGAACCGATCCTTGGTGCGACGTGTGCTGCCAGCGCGGGAAGCGGGCCGTTCGTGAGCGGCGCGGCACACTGCCACGCCTCCTGATTGCGCAGGTCCTCGGCGCGGTCCCGCGCTCGCTCGGCGGCGGCGCGGTCTCCGGTGATCGCGGCCATGTCGGCGCGCCAGCCGTCCCGGACCTCTCGGAGCCTGTCGAGCGCGGTCTCGGTGACGTGGAGCTGTCGCAGGTCGGGGCCGATGGCGGGGTCGAGGTGGTCCTCGATCGTCGCTGCGGAACGGATGCCGGCCACGAGGTACGGGCCCTGGTCGATGAGCGTCTCGGTGTACGGCCAGGCGGCGCGGTTGCGGCCCTCCTGGGAGTCGAAGGAGCCGATCTCGCCGTGGCCCCAGGGGTCGCCGGGGGCCGGGATGTAGGCGGTGCTCAGACGGCGCAGGGCCTCGACGGCGTGGGTGGCGGCGCTCGCGCGGGCCTTCCAGGCGGCCTGCTGGCAGCGCGGCCCCAGGGTGGTGGTGAGCTCGGCCGCCACGGCGGCCGGCGGTGCGCCGGCGGGGAAGGCGACGGGCGTGGGCAGGTGCACTGCCCTGGGGTCGTAGGCGGGCACGTTGTCGGGCCGGGCAGCGCCGACGAGGAGCGGGGCGTCCACGCCGGTCCGCACAGCGAGGAGGCGTTCACCGTTCGGGCCGGTGAGGGTGAAGGCGGTGTGCGGAGCGGAGACGGTGTTCCAAGGAAGCCGTCCCCAGCCCCAGGCCTGGCGGCGGAGTTCGGCGAGGTCCCGGCCGGGGGCGAGCGGGTTGGGCTGGACGGTCCAGCCGGGCAGGTGCTCGACCAGCTCTGCGGCGAACGGAGGGACGGGCGCGGGGCGGTGGGGCTGGTCGGGCAGGGCTCGGCCGTTCTCGTCGAAGTACACCCGCACGTACGTCTCGTCGTCGGGCGTCGGGGTGCCGAAGGCACCGCCCGGGCGGAACAGCGCGTAGGTGGACTCCCACCGCCCGTCGCCGCCTCGGCCGCTGGAGCTGAGTACAAGGTGCCAGTCGGAATCGGTGTACGGGCGGCGGTCGCGTTGGGCGGCGAGCAGCTGCTCGAACGCCGTGAAGTCGGCTGCCGTGAGGTGGGAGTGGTCGAGGTAGGACTCGATGTCGGTGCTGGGCATGTGAGTTAAGGATTCTCGGAGGGCCGGGGCGGTCAGGCGGCCATGCGGAAGTCGGTGTCGTACAGCTGCTTTTCCATGGGGTGGAGGAGGTGCTGAACGATGAAGGAGAGGGCGGCGACCTTCCACAGGCCGCGGCCGCGGGTGAGGGCGGCGATGGCTTGGGCTTCGACGCCGGTGAGGCCGAGCAGGGCTATGGCGGCGGGGATCTGGTCGGGTTCCTGGCGGTAGATGATCCGGGTTGAGCAGTCGGCCAGGAGGCCCTCGGCGAGGACGCGACCGCGCGATCCGGCGTCGCCCGCGGACAGCAGGTCGGACAGGCGGTGCAGGATCAGCAGGTTTGCGATTCCCAGCCCGCGAGAGAGCTTCCACTGCTGCTGCATGCGCTCCAACAGGCCGACGTGGCGCATGATCCGCCACGCCTCGTCGTAGACCACCCACCTCCTGCCGCCGGCGGGGTCGGTGAGAGCGGCCTCCATCCAGGCGCTCGCGCAGGTCATCGCGAGGACGAGGGCGGTGTCGTCGCCGCTGCTGCCCAGACGGGAAAGGTCGATGGAGAGCATCGGCGCGTTCGGGTCGAACGTGACGGTGGACGGGGCGTCGAACATGCCGCTCAGGTCGCCGTGGACCAGGCGGCGCAGGGCGTGCGCGAGGTCGTCGGTCGCGTGGCCGAGGCCGCCTCCCTGGTTGCCGAGGGCGGCGTCGAGGCGCTCGGGACGGCCGAGGACGTGGGCGATGTCGCCGAGCAGCGGCACCGTGCCGGCAGCTTCGGCATCGGCGACGACCAGGTCCAGGGCGACGTCGAGGCCGGTGTGCTCCATCGGCAGTAGATCGCGCTTGAGCACGGTGGCCGCGAGGCTCGCCAGCAGGAGCAGACGGCGCTTGCGGACCTCGGTGCTCCAGTCCTCCTCGCTCACCTCCGCGGGCCGCTCCGGCGCGTCCAGAGGGTTCAACCGTCCGGGGAGGCCGGGGCCGAGGGCGATGGTCTGCCCGCCGAGGGCCTGGGCCAGCCCGGTCCACTCGCCCTTCGGATCGCTCGGTACGTAGATCTTGTAGCCGTGGGCGATGGAGCGGGTGGCGATGGACTTGGCGAGCGCGCTCTTGCCCATGCCGATGACGCCGCACAGGATCGCGTTCGGGTTCGTGAACCCTTCTATTCGACCGGAGTTGTAGAGCGCGAAGGGGTCGAAGCAGAAGGAGCCTTCGGCGTGGAGGTCGCGGCCGATGAAGGTGCCCTCGGCGCCGAGGCCGGCCTCCGCCAGGAAGGGGTAGGCGCCGCCGGCGACGGCGGTGGTCAGGCGGTGCTTGGGTAGGCGGAGCTTGCCGCCGCGGGCGGAGGCGGGACCCGGGCGCCCGGAGGCGGGGTAGGTGGGTCGCAGGTCGGGGTCGGGCCCCTCGTGTTCGCGGCGTCGGGCGGGGGCTTGGGCGGAGCGGGCCTTGGTGCGGGCCTCGGCGAACTCGGCGCGGGCGGCGCGCTGCTGGGCGCGGGTGGTCTTGCGGGGGACGAAGAGCGGGGAGGCGGTGGCGCGGTTCCTGGACATGATCACGGGTTTCGGAAGTCAGTGGCGGACGAGGCCGGTGAACGGGGAGTGCAGGTCGGCGGGGGTGGCGCGGCGGCGCACCAGGTGGGCGGTCTGCTGGTGGCGGCGGCAGATGGTCAGTTCGGGCGCGCCCTCGGGCCGGCGGGTGCGACACGCCTCGGGAGCAGGGACTTCGCCGGTGCCGGGCCGGGGCGCGCTGTGGTACGCGGCGTGGAGGTGGTCGGCGGCCTGCCACAGGCGGGTGCGGGCGGCCTTGAGATGGTCGCCCTCCCCGGGCAGCAGCGGGCTGGTGCGCTGGGCGTGTGCGTCGAGCAGGGCGTGCAGGGCGACCAGGTGCTCGTGCAGGGAGTCGAGTTCGGCGCGGGAGGCGACCAGCGGGCCGGTGGGGATGTTGAGCGCGCGGTGGAAGTCGATCGCGGCGGTCGCGTACGGGACGAAGTCCTGCACGACAGGGGTGGTGGCCGGCATCGGGGTGCTCTTTCGGAAGGTGGGAGGGCCGGCGTCAGGCGGCGAGAGCGAACGGCAGAGCGGAGGCTGTGAACGCCTCGCCCTGCTGCCAGGTGAGCGGGCGCAGGTCGAGCTGGGCGCCCACCGCGGCGGTCTCCACCACGGCGCAGGCGGAGCGCAGTTCGTCCTCGGTGTCGGCCGAGACGGTCAGCAGCCCGGTGAGGGCGACGTCGGCGTGGCCGGCGATCAGCTGTCGCTCTCGGTTCTGTATGTCCTGGTACTCCACCGAGTCGGCCTCGCTGGAGACCTGGCCCTTGCGGGCACGCTCGGCGGAGTCGGCGATGACGGAGGCCTTCTTGCGGCGCACGTCGCGCATCGCCGAGTCGAGGTCCTGCGGCTCGTAGGACAGGGAGACGGTGCGGCGCACCCCGGAGGCGAACAGCACCTGGTGCAGGAACCCGGGGTTGACCTCGGTGCGCGGCCAGTTTTCCACCCAGTAGGTGGCGTGGTGGGCGGAGTCGGTCGAGATGTGGTCGGCCTTCTCCACCACGACCACCGGTCCGGCGGCGGCCGGGGCTGCGCCGGGGCGTCCGTCCTCGGACCAGCGGTCGAGGGCGGCGCGGGACTTGGGGTCGTAGGCGGTGCGGGCGACGGCGGCGATCTCGGCGGTGGAAAGCCAGCCGGTCGGGTTGAGGCCGGCGGTGCGGGCGGACTGCTCGAACGAGCTCGTCAGCTGGGCGAGGACGGCGAAGGCACCGGTGAGGCCGCCGCCGGCCTGGGAGATGAGCCGCCGGGCGCCCTTGAAGTCGAGAGCGATGGCGACGTAGGCCTCGTGCGGGGCTGCGGCCGGACCGGCGTTCTGGATCAGCTCGCCGTAGAGGGCGCCGGCCAGCGGGGCGTCGGGGCGGCCGTGCTCCTCCCAGTAGCGGCGCAGCGCGTCGCCCGAGTCGGGGACGGTGCGCTCGATGACCTGGACGCGGGCGACCTGGCCGGTACGGGCGAGGGCCGCCAGCGCGCGGCCCCAGCCGGTGACGTTGGCGTTCTGGGTGCCGGGGTCGAGCAGGGCGTAGGCGCGGCTGCTCACCTTGACGATCGCGGTGAGGGTGCCGGCGTGCGGATCGTGGACGGCGCCGTACCGGCGGTCAGGGGCGGTGACCACACGCAGGCTGGCCGCGCTGCCGGGAAGGTGCAGCAGGCCCTCGCGCACCGGCCGGGAGGAGGGGCGGGCGAGCCAGAGCAGCTGCCCCCGCAGGCGGCGCAGCGCGTAGCGGGCGGCGACCGGCGCCCAGTCGGCGAGGGTGCGACCGCGGTAGCGGACGAACACGGCGGCGGCGACCGTGGCCCAGACAGGTATGAGCTGGAGGGCGCCGGTGACGCCGCGGGTGGTGAGGACGGCGAGCAGCAGCAGGCCGGTGGCGGCGGAGGCGACCAGCTGCGGGGCGCTGAGGCCGAGCAGGATGCCGCGCTTGGAGCGGTGGGGGAACTTGACGGACGCGGGGGTGGCGTCGGACTTCGGAGTGGAGGACATCGGGGTTCCAGGGAGGCGCGTGCGGGCGGCGGGCGGGGGCGCGGCGCTCTTCTGGACGTCATCGCGGGGCTCCTTCGGGGATGGTGGGCCCGGGGCGGGCGGCGCTGGGCCGCCCACCCCGGGGAAGGAGGATACTGGTCAGGACCCGGGCTCGGCGGTCCGGTTCGGGTAGACGAAGCGTCCCGGATCCGGGCCTCCAGCCGGGCCCGGACTACCAGCAGCCGGTGCCGGCAGCGGGGGAACGGCGGGGCCGACCGGTGCCGGAGGAGCGGGAACGCTCGGGGCCGAGGCCGTACCGGAAGCCGGAGAACTCCCGACAGCAGACGGAGCGACGGAGTCTGCCAGGTTGGCACCCTGGACACGCGGGGCGGCCGGGGCCGGGGCTGCCTCGCCGCCGTCGGACTTCGACCGCTCGGCGCCGCCTCCGGCGGACGCCCGGGTAATCAGCGACGGGATGCCGGGCCGGGTGACCAGGGCGCGGCCGCGGTCGCCGCCGGCGTTCGGGTCCTCGCCGAAGCGGAACTTCGTCGGCTGCTGCGCGGGGCCGGCGTCGATGCCGTCCGCGCTGATCCGGCCGGTCGGGTCGATGCCGGAGGCAGCACCGCCGCCGCCGACCCCGGGAACCTGGGGCGGTCCCTGTGGCGCCGGCATCCCCATGCCGGACTGCATGGCCAGGGAACCGGCGGTCTTCGCCGCCCCGGCCACGGTCGCCATCCCGGCCATGCCGGTGCGGTGCACGTCGTCGTGGCCACCGCCGTCCGTCGCCCAGTGGACGAACTTGTAGACGGCGTACGGGCACAGCAGCACCATGACCATGATCACGACGCCGGCCAGGGCGTCGGACAGCGCGGCGATCCCGTCCTTGGCGTCCGTCTTGCCGAGCGCGGAGACGCCGACGAGGAATACCACCGTCATCAGCAGCTTGCTGACGATCAGGGTGGCGGTGGCCTCGATCCAGCCGCGCCGCCAGCGCTTGGCGACCTCCCAGCCGCCGCCGGCACCCGCGAACGCCGCGAGCGCCACCAGCACCAGGACGCCGACCTTGCGCGCGACCATCACGCACCAGTAGAGGAACGCCCCGATCGCGCTGCCGACCGCGACCAGGGCGGGAATCGCCCAGCCGAGCGGGAACATGGCGCCGAACTGGGTGACCTTGATCATGCGCCTGACGGCGTCGGCCACGCTGGTGTGCGCCGCTTGGAACAACCCGGCCGACAAGGCGTCGACCGTCGTCACTGCTACCGCGGTGAAGCTGATCGCCCCGAAGGCGAACAGGACACCGGTCATCGTGCCCCACGCCGCCTTGGCCAGCGCTCGCTCGTCCCGGCGCCAGGCGGCCAGGATCAGCTGCGCGCAGAAGGTGCCCACGGTCAGGATCAGCCCGATTGGCAGGATCAGCTGGTAGTTGTCCCTGAACCACGGCGCTGACAGGTCGATCGCGGTGGTCTCGTCGACCGCCTTCGCGCACAGGTCGACGGCGCTGGCCGCCAGCTCACCCATCGACTTGGCGATCCACGCGCCGATGCCGTCGGTGATGCTCTTGCCCGGGTCGCTGACGAAGTTCATGCCGTCGACGACGGTGCAGACCTGGGCGATCATCGGGAGGTTGCAGATGTCCACGAGTACCTCCCGGGCTCAGGGCGCCACGGCCGGCAGCACACCGGCCAGAGCACACGGGCGGTCAGGACGGCACTGGACGGCGAGAGTGGCCGAGCGGTCCTCGGCGCCGCCGGCCGGGGCACCGTTCCAGGAGATCGACTGCTTCCCGGAGACCGTCACGGCGTAGACGTACGCCTGCGAGATCGCCCCCGGATCCGCCTGCAGCGCCCGGGTGAACGACTCCGGGAAGTGCGCCTCCGCCGCGGTCGCCGAGGCGAACTGCCCGGAGTCGGCCATCCGCCCCCAGAGCAGGGGCGACGGGACCAGCCGGTCGACCGAGTCCGCGTCGGCGTACTGGCCCTCGTCGGTCAGCCACCGGTGAAGGGAGGCCACCAGCTCGGGCTGGGAGGACGAGCGGGTGTCGTACGACCACAGCGCCACCGCCGCCGCCTTCGCGAACGCGATCGGATCGTGCGTCGACGGCGGCCCGGGCAGCGCGGCCGAGCGCGCGCCCGGCGAAACCGAACCCGACGGGCCTGGCGCGGGCGAGCTGGCCGCAGCAGCATGTTCGGGGGAGCTCCGGCCGTCCCGGGTGACGTAGGCCAGGATCCCGGAGCAGACGACGAGCACCACCAGGACGGCCGTGCCCAACAGCACCCGGCGGCGCACCAGCGCGCCGCTGGAAAGACCACCGCGGGCGGCATTGAATGAACGTTTCTGCATTACTTGACCTGACTTCCGAGCGTCGAGAAGAAGCTCACCACGCCGTTCGCGGCGCCCAGCAGGAGGGCGGCGCCGGCGCTGACGAGCACGCCCTTCTTGCCGTTGGCCTCGGCCTGGTGACCGCCGCTGTGGTGGCCCCAGGCCCACACACCGGCGCTCACGGCCAGGGCGCCGACGACCGCGATGATGCCGAACAAGTTCAGCGAGCCCATCACCTGCTTGAGGACCGAAAGGCCGGGCAGGCCACCCTCGTTGGGGGTGATTCCGGGGTCGTAGGCGAGCTGTACGACGGCGTCCGCGAGATACAAGATTGAACTCCAGTTCGAATCAAGGCATGCCAAGGCAGCCCGGAGAAAAGGGGAGAAGAGGGAGGGGAGGAGAGTGCGGGTCAGACGACCCGGCGGGCCGCGAGGATCTCCGCCCGCCACGAGGCGAGAGTCGAGATCTTGACCACGTCGCCGGTCTTCGGGGCGTGCACGATCAGCCCCGAGCCGATGAACATCCCGACGTGCTCCGGCACGGCCGCGGTGCCCCGGGTGAACAGCAGGTCACCGGGCTTGAGCGCGTCCGCCGAGACGGCGGTGCCCTGCTTGACCTGGTCGTAGGTGGTCCGCTCCAGTGAGACCCCGCCGGTTCGGTAGGCCACCTGCATCAGGGAGGAGCAGTCACACCTGCCCATCGGGTCCGCGCCGTGCGAGTTCGCGCACGTGCCGCCCCACTGGTACGGGGTGCCCAACTGTCCGAGCGCCCAGCGGATCGCGGTCTGTACCGGCTGAGGCGCGTCCGTCGGGATGTTGTATCCGGCCGGCAGCGAGCCGGGCGGGATCGTCCCGAAGTCGGTGCCGTCACCACCTGCCGTCGGTGTACCGCAGCCCCCACTGCTGGGCGTCGGGCTTGGGGTGCTGCCCGTCGTCGGCGTCGGCGCTGGGGTGGGCGAGGTGCCGGTGGCGGGGGAGAGCAGCGGGGCGATGGCCTTCTGCAGGGCCTCCGCCAAGGGCTGCCACTTCGCGTAGGCGTTGGGGAAGCCGGAGCGCTGCACTGCCTGGGCGGCCTGGGTGACGGTCATCGACTCCCAACCGTTGACCTCCTGCAGTGCCGCGTAGAACTTCGTCGAGGCGTACACCGGCTGCATGATCTGCTCCGGCGTGCCCCAGCCCTGCGAGGGCCGCTGCTGGAACAGGCCCAGCGAGTCCCGGTCGCCGTAGCGGATGTTGCGAAGCTCGCTCTCCTGCATCGCCGTTGCCAGCGCGACGACCTGCCCCCGGATCGGGATGTGCAGGGCGACACCGGTGGCCTGGATGGTCTTCGCGTTGGGGATCTGCTCGTCGGGCTTGCTCAGCCCCGCCACGCTCGGGGCGCTGAGCGGACTGGAACCCTTCAGGATCGCCTCGACCTGCGCCGCGACGGCCGAGCTGTCCACACCCTGCGGACCGCCGCCGGGCGGACACGAGGCGGACGTCGCCGAGGCGTTGCCCGCGCCGGCGATCACCACCGGCAGGGCCAGCATCAGCGGGCCGCAGGCGACGGCCCCGACGAGTGCGCTGACCGCCTTCTTCACGGTGCCCGCCGATCACCGAACCGGAACCGGGCCAACGGCGGAGGCGGATGAGGGCATGGGTGTGCCAGGGCATGCTGCATCGCAGCGGCTCCTTGCGGGGTTCGTAGGAGAGCGCGGTGCCGGCTCCTCG
>NZ_JBHUAL010000063.1:0-40243 GCF_042789775.1 Kitasatospora sp. NPDC056800
CCGTCGGTACGGTCCCGGCCGCCGCGCCGGCTCGACGGCGGGTACTACACCCGCGCGTCCGTCGCCAGGGCCTCCGCCACCGGAAGGTTGGGCTGCGGGTGGGTCAGCAGGTGCACGCCCGCCGCCAGCGCGCCGCCGACCAGCGGGGCGAGCAGGAACAGCCACAGCTGCGACAGCGCGTCGCCGCCCGCGAACAGCGCCGGGCCGAGGCTGCGCGCCGGGTTGACCGAGGTGCCGGTGAGCGGGATGCCGACCAGGTGGACGACCACCAGCGCGAGGCCGATCGGCAGCCCGTCGAAGCCGACCGCGGCCAGCCGGTGGGTGACCGCCAGGACGACGTACACCAGCAGGAAGGTGAGGATGACCTCGGTCAGGAACGCGCCGCCGGCGTTGATGTGCAAATGGGAGCGCTCGCCCCAGCCGTTGGTGCCGAGCTTGCCGTGGGTCTCGAGCCCCGGTATCTGCTTCGCCAGCAGCAGGACGAGCCCCGCACCCGCGATGCCGCCGAGCAGCTGCGCCACCCAGTACGACACCGCCGTGCGCCCGTCGATCCGGCGGGCCAGCAGGAAGCCGAGCGTCACCGCCGGGTTGACGTGGCAGCCGGAGATCGGGCCGAGCGCGTACGCGAGCGCCAGCAGCACGAAGCCGAACGCGAACGCGATGCCCACCGGACCGATCGCCACCCCCGCGAGCACCGCCGCACCCACTGCCAGCAGCACCAGCAGCAGGGTCCCGAGGAACTCGCCGATCACCGCCCGCCTGTCCGTTCCACCCATGCGCCTGGTCCTCCTGACCGTCAGGGCAGGCGGTCCGGTGCCGCCCACGTCCGGCCAACCCTGGTCGACCGTTCGAGGGACCGCATGTCGGCCGGACGGCGTAGCGCCGTGTTTACGGCGCGTCCGCCTGCCGAATTACTCCGAACGGATGAAACCGTACGGAAATGGCGCAGCCAATGCAAAACGGAAGCAAAACGGGCAGACAGGGACAGGGCGGGCGCCGTGTGCCTGTCAGACCGTCAGCACGATCTTGCCGCGCAGGTGCCCGCCCTCACTGACCCGCTGCGCCTCGGCCGCCTCCGCCAGCGGGAACACCCGGTGCAGCGGCAGCCGCAGGGTGCCCGCCTCGTGCAGGGCCAGCGCGGCCGCGTAGGCGCTCGTGTAGTAGGGCTCGACACCCTCGGCGCCACCGGTGAACCGGACGCCGTGCTCCTGCGCGCCCTGGATGTCGGCGATCGTCAGCACCCGGTCCGCGCCGCCCACCAGCTCGATCGACAGCGGCAGCACCCCGCGCCCGGCCGCGTCCAGCACCCGGTCCACCCCGCCCGGGGCGGCGGCCCGCACCCGCTCGGCCAGGCCCTCGCCGTACGTCACCGGGATCGCGCCGAGCTCGCGCAGGTGGTCGTGGTTCGACTCGCTCGCGGTGCCGACCACGGTGATCCCACGGGCCCGGGCGAACTGGAGCAGCACGGTGCCCACCCCGCCGGCCGCACCGTGCACCAGCAGGGTCTCGCCGGGCCGCACGCCCAGGACGGCGAGGGCGCGCTCGGACGTCTCGGCCGCCGTCGGGATCGCGGCGGCCTCCGTCCAGCCCAGGGTGGCGGGCTTGTGGGCCAGCATCGCCGCGTCCACCAGCGCCCGCTCCGCGTAGCCGCCGCCCATCAGGGCGCCGAACACCTCGTCGCCGGGGGCGAAGCCGCGCACCTCGGCGCCGACGGCCTCCACCACGCCGGACACCTCGAAGCCCGGAACGTAGGGGAAGGAGACCGGGAAGAACCCGGCCAGCTCGCCGGTGCGCAGCTTGTGGTCCAGCGGGTTGACGCCCACCGCGCGGACCGCGACCCGCACCTGGCCGGGGCCCGGGACGGGCAGTTCGATGTCGATCGGGCGCAGCACGTCCGCGCCGCCGAACTCGGGGAAGGCGATCGCCTTGGTCATGGGAAGGTCCTTCGGTTCCAGGGGAGTTGTTGCCTCCGACGTCTTCCATCCTGCGACCGGGGCGGCGGCGGCCCAGCCAGTCCTTCGGACGGTTCGACCTGTCCGAACGGCCAGGCGGGCCCGGCGGCGCCCGAACTAGGCTGGACCGCATGGACACCACTGAGCCGCCCGGAACCGCCACGCGCACGCACACGGACGGGACGCACACGGACGGGACCTGGCGCGACCGCTGGGGCCGCCCCGAGGACGCGCTCGCACGGGCCGTCGAGGTGCTGCGCGCTCCCCGGCCGGACCTCCTGCTGCGCCTGTCCGACGTGCTCGGCACCCTCGTCCCGCACACGGCGCTCGCGCAGCTCAGCGGCGTCTGCACGTTCAACCCCTCCCACAGCTACGGCCCGCCCGAACTCACCGCCGCCATCAGCACGCTGGACCTGTCCCGGCTGGCCGAACAGGCGGCCGCGACCACCTCCGCCGGCCGCCCCTGGCAGGGCGAGGCCGAACTCGCCGGACAGTCCCGGCCGGTCGTCGTCGTCACGACCACGCCGGGCAACGACAGCGGCGCCGTCCTCGTCCTCGTCCGGGCGGGCACCGAACCGGTCGCCCCCGGGGCACTCGCCGTCCTGCAACAGCTGTGGGACCTGGTCATCGCCCACTCCGACCACCGCGCCACCGACGCCGCCCCCACCCAGACCGCCGCCTCCCGCGCCTCCGCCAACGCCCGCGCCCGCGCCATCGCCGAGTTCACCGGCACCCACAGCGCCGCGCTCACCGCGATCCTGGCCCCACTGCGCTCGACCGGCCTGGACGACGCCACCGCCCGCCGCAACGCCACCGAACTGGCCGTCACCGCCCTGCTCGACCTCCGCCAGGGCGCCGAACTCGACCGCACCCTCAGCGAGGAACCCGCCGACGCCGCCTTCGCCCGACTCGTGCGCGAACTGCGCCCACTGCTGCGGCACACCCGGGTCCACCTCGACGTCGCACCCCCGCCGGAAGCCGACCGCTCCGTCCCGGCCGACGCCGCCCACACCGCCCGCGACGCCGTCCGGGTGGCCGTCCTGCTGATGCTGGAACAGGAGAAGCCGACCCGGCTGCACGTCAGCTGGGAGCTCACCGCCGACGGCCAACTGCGCGCCGTCGTACGCGGCGACGGCCTCGGCCTGCTCACCGCCGACGCCCTCACCGTCCACCGCACCGCCGACCGCATCACCGCCCTCGGCGGACGCCACGGCGTCGAAGCCGTCCCCGGCTGGGGCACCACCGTGACCGTCGACCTCCCGCTCGCCCTGCCCGAACCCGCCCTCGCCACCGACCCCCTCGACGGCCTCCAACCGCGCGAACTCGAGGTCCTCGACCAGCTCGCGCGGGGCCGCCGCAACCGGGACATCGCGGCGGCGCTCCACATCAGCGAGTCGACGGTGAAGTTCCACGTCGCCAACATCCTCGCCAAACTCGACGTCTCCTCCCGCGGCGAAGCCGCCGCCCTGGCCCACCGTGCCGGACTGCCCCGCGGCCCGGTCGGACTGCACGCGGCATCCTGAACACCCCTCCCCCACCTGAGGAATGGCCGACATGACCGACCCCACCACCCCGGGCCCGACCACCTGGGACCCGACCACCCCCGGGCTCCTGCGCCTGCCCTCCGGCCGCCTCCTGCGCGGCCGCGGCCTCGGCAAGCCCCTGCCACCCGGCCCCCAACCCGACTTCGGCCTCTACCTGTTGGGCCGCCCGCCACACGTCGACTGGCCCAGCCGCTGGGTACGCTGGCCCGACTTCCGCCTCCCCACCGACCGCACGGACGCCACCGACGCCTTCCGCGAAGCCTGGGAACGCTCCGCCACCGAACGCGTCGAACTCGCCTGCGCCGGCGGCCGGGGCCGCACAGGCACCGCACTCGCCTGCATCGCCGTCCTGGACGGCGTCCCGGCCGCCGAGGCAGTGGCATACGTGCGGGAGCACTACAGCCGGCACGCCGTCGAAACACCGTGGCAGCGCAAGTTCGTGGAGCGGCTGGCCTAGATCGGGTGGGTAGCGTTCCAAGGATCTCGACCGCCAATCAGGTCACGGGCGGAACCGTCAACGGCGACGTGTACCAGGCTGGAACGATCAACCTGATCAAGGTCTCAGCACCCAAGGTCACTGCGGGCGCCTGAAGCCCTCAGAGGTCCCAGGTGCGGGCCGCTGCCCAGGTCTCCAGGGGCTGCCAGTCGATGGTGGGGTGTTCGGCGTGCAGGGCGGCGGTGTCGATGGTGAGGCCGGGGTCCTGGAGGTAGCGGAACATCGTGGCGAGGTCCTCGGAGTGGGCCGCCACGACCGAGAGCGGCACCTGTTCGAAGCGGATGGGGCGGCCGCTGGCGGCGCTGATCGCGGCGGCGATCTGCTCGCCGGTGCGCCACTGGGAGGCGATGTCGATGCGGCGGCCCGCGTAGGCGTCAGGCCTGGCCAGGACGTGGGCGGCGAAGGTGCCGATGGTGTCGGCGGCGATCACGGGGAGTGGGACGCCGGGGGGCATGGGGAGGTGGAAGACGCCGTCGCGGAGGGACTGGAGGGTCCAGTCGTTGGCGTAGTTCTCCATGAAGGCGGCCGGGCCGAGGACGGTCCAGGGCAGGCCGAGGCCGGCCAGGTGCTGTTCGATGCGGTGCTTGCTGTCGAAGTGCGGGATGCCGGTGGAGCGGTCGGCGTTCGTGGCCGAGGTGAAGACGACGTGCCGGACGCTTCCGACTGCCCGGGCGGCGTCCAGCAGGGCGGTGGCCTGGCGGACTTCGACACCGAGGTCGGTGCCGAACGGGGTGGACATCGCGAAGAGTGCGCCGGTGCCGTCGAGGGCGGTGGCGAGCGAGGCCGGGTCGTCGAAGTCGGCGCGGGCCGGTTCGGCGCCGAGTGCGGCGAGTTGGGTGGCGGCGGGCGAGCCGGGGTTCCGGGTGAGGGCGCGGACGGGGCGGCCGGCGCGGAGGAGGGCGCGGGCGGTGGCGCCGCCCTGGGCGCCGGTGGCGCCGGTGACGGCGACGGGGAGGAGGCGGGCACGGGGGGCTGCGGACTCAGTTATCTGCGTCATGCAGACAACATAGAGAAAGATCTCTGCGTGGCACAAGCAATTATCGGGCAGCCGGTTACCCTTCCCCCATGACGACGACCCGCGACGAACTGATGGCCCGGCTGTGGCCGGTCTCGCGCCGCTACCTGGCCTCGTACGTGCTGTTCAATCAGGCCGTCGCCGACCACCTGGGCATGCACCCGACCGACGTCCAGTGCCTCAACCTGCTCACCCTGGAGGACGGGCCGGTCACCACCGGCCGAATCGCCGAACTCACCGGGCTGACCAGCGGCTCGGCCACCCGGCTGGTCGACCGGCTGGAGAAGGCCGGGATGGTCGCCCGGCAGCGGGACCAGGCCGACCGCCGCCGGGTGCTGGTCGCCGTCCTCCCCGAGGCGCTGGAGCGCTTCGGAGAGGTGTGGCGCGAGCTGTCCACCGACTGGGCGGCCGTCTTCGCCGAGGACAGCGAAGCCGAACTCGCCTTCCTCCTGCGGCACATGAACCGCACCGTCGAGCTCAGTCACCGCCAGGTCGCCCGCCTGGCGGCCATGGAATCGGGCGAGCTGGGCGGGACGGGCCGCTCCTGAACCCGCCCGGTCAGGCCTCCGGCGGCGCCGGCAGGGCGCCCAGCGCGAGAACGCCGCCCGGGCCGCCCCGGTAGACGGTCCCACCGGCGGCGGCCAGCGAGATCCGGCCGACCTCCTCCGAATCGTCCTGCCAGCGCATCCCGCCCGTCGACGGGTCGAACGCCCACAGCCGGCCGTCCCCCGACCAGGCGTAGACGCCGTCCTCGGTGGCGACCATGGCCGGGGTCCCGCCCTTCCGACCGGCGAAGGTGTTGGCCTTCCAGACCCAGTCACCGGTCGTCGCGTCCAACCCGAACAGACGGTCCCCGCCGCCCATGTAGACGGTCCGACCGGCGGCCGACAGGGGGCAGCTCAGCTCCCCGTGCTGGACGGACGCCCAGAGCTGCGCGCCGGTCGCCGGGTCCAGTGCGCCGACGATCGTGGAGGCCATCGTCTCCGGGGGCGAGGAGACCAGCAGGGCGTCCCGGTGGACGGTCAGTGGGCCGCTGACGACGAGGTCGCGCTCCCAGAGGCGCTCGCCGGTGCGGGCGTCCAGCGCCAGGAGCCCCCTCGGCCTCCCCGCCGCGTACACGGTGCCGCCGCCGAGGGCCAGAGCGGCCGAGGCGCCCGCCGGGCCGGTCCAGCGCGGCTCGCCGGTGGCCAGGTCGTAGCAGCGCACCGAGCTTCCGTACACCGCGAACACGCTGCCGCCGCCGACGGCGGGGCCTTGCCGCCACCCGCCCTCGGACCAGTCGGGCAGGGCGGCCTCCCAGCGCTGCTCCCCCGACGCCGCGTCCAGGACCCGCAGACGGGTGTCGGTGGCCACGCACACCACGCCGTCCCCGGCGGCCGGCGGCCAGCCGCCCGGGGCAGCGGCGGCGTCGGGTGTGCTGACCGTACGGCTCCAGCGGACCTCACCGGTACGCGGGTCGAGGGCGCGCACGCAGCCGTCGAAGCCGGAGGCGTAGAGGCCCTGTCGGCGGTCGGCGGACAGCACGAGCCGCCCGCTCGCGGCGGTCGTCCGCCAGAGTCGCGGGCCGTGGGAGCTCTTTCGGCGGGCCCACTCGTTGACGCCGGCGGCGGCCGCGAGGGCGCCCAGGGCGGCGGCGCCCGTCAGCAGCCGCCGGCGGTTGACCAGGCGCCGGGCCGGTGGCGTCGGAACACCGTCCGGCGCGGCTTCCCGCACGTCCTCCGGTACCGCATCGGGCGCCACGTCCGGCGCCGTCTCGCGCGCCTCGTCCGGCACGGCGTCCCGTCTCGCATCGTCGTTCACGCCAGACAGGACCGCGCACCCGGCCCCGGGGTTGCGCCGGATCCGGAAGAAGATCACGACCGGCGGCGCCGGCCGACGGCCCTACGTCTTCCGCAGCTCCGGCGCCGGCACCCCGATCAGCAGCCGCCGGACCGCGTCCCAGGCCGCGCGCAGGGCGGCGGCGCAGGCCCGGGTGTCGGAGCCGAGCAGTCGCAGCCAGGCACCGCTGTCCTGCGGCAGCACGCTGACCCCGTAGAGCAGTTCGCCGTACTCCTGGCCGCAGCCGGCCACCGCCTCGTGCAGGACGTCCGCGATCCGGGCCGCCGGGGCGAGCGGGCTGAGGACGTACAGGCTGGACATCACGTCGTGCCCGGCCAGCACCGCCGGCCCGGTGACCCCGACACCCCTGCCACCCCCTCCGCCTCCGCCTCCACCCGGCGAGGGCTCCAGCCGCACGGTGTCCAGTGCCACCAATTCACCACCTGGGCGCCGCACTTCGAGGTCCGAGGCGAACACCCGGTAGGCGTTGCGCTCGCCCCGGGCGAGGCGGCCGGCCAGGACGGTCTCGCCGGCCAGCACGGTCGCGTCCGGGTCGACGGTGAGGACGGTCCGCTGGTAGAGGCGCGAGTCGACGAAGGGGATCACCGGCTCGGGCAGGTACTCGACGTAGGCGCGCGGCCCGGCCGTCAGGTTGACCAGTTGCGTCGCGTAGTCGTGCTCCATCCGGTAGACCTTGGTGGCGGCCTGGGTGGTCAGGTGGACCGCCGTGTCGGCGCCGCAGTGCAGGTCGGTGCGGAGCCGGTCGGCCTGGAGGATGCCGCCGCCGGTGGACATCAGGAAGGTGACCGCGAGGTCGGGGCGGGCCGGGTCGAAGTAGAGCGGGCGCATGATCTGCAGCGGCGACTTCTGGTAGTGGCCGGTGAGTTCGGTGCGTCCGCCGACCCGTTCGAAGGCCAGCTCCAGCAGCCCGACCTTGCCGGGACGTCCGACCGCGAGGGTGTCGGGCGTCCCGGCGTGGCGGCGGACCTCGTACGGGACGCGGGCCGGCTCGTAGTGCCGGGGGTCGAGCCGGGGCACCGCCGCAGCCGGGGAGGCTGTCACGCCGGGACCTTGCGGAAGGTCTCCAGGAAGGTCGCGATCTCCTCCAGCCCCTCCCCCGTTAGGCAGTTGGTGAGCACCACCGGTCCGCCCTCGCGCACCCGGTGGGCGTCGGACTCCATCACCCCGAGGTCGGCGCGGACGTACTGGGCGATGTCGATCTTGTTGATGACCAGCAGGTCCGACTCGGTGATGCCCGGGCCGCGCTTGCGGGGCATCTTCTCGCCCTCGGCGGTGTCGAGGACGAAGAGGAAGAGGTCGACCAGCACCGGGCTGAAGGTCAGCGTGAGGTTGTCGCCGCCGGACTCGTACAGCAGGGTGTCGACGTCCGGGAAGCGTTCCAGCATCTCGGCGCCGGCCGCGAGGTTCATCGTCGGGTCGTCCCGTACGGCGGTGTGCGGGCAGGCGCCGGTCTCCACGCCGACGACCCGCTCGGGGTCCAGCATCCCGGCCAGGGTGCGCCGCACGTGCTGGGCGTCCTCCTGGGTGTAGATGTCGTTGGTGATGACCGCCGGGCGGTGGCCGCGGGCGATCAGCACCGGGACGAGCGCCTCGATCAGCGCCGTCTTGCCGGATCCCACCGGTCCGCCGATGCCCACGCGGAGCACGTTCTCGGTCAACTCTCCTCCTTCTGTCGGTCGTTCTTCTGTGGCGCACGTTCGCATCGGGCGGTCAGCTCATGAACAGCCGGGCCTCCGCCCGCTCGTGCCGCCCGGACATGGCGTCCGCGACCGGCACGCAGCCGCCGAGGTCCGCCAAGTCCCGTTCCAGGGCGGCGGATACGACCTCCCGGATCACCGGGGAGGCCGCCCGCAGCACCACCTGCGCCTTGCGGTGGTCGGTCAGCCGGAGCCTCAGCGCCGCGCCGACGAAGCTGGTGCAGAACGCGAACAGGTCGCTGGTGACGGCCTGTTGGACCGGGACGCCGGCCGAGGCGTACGCCACCCCGGCCGCCACCGCCTGGCAGCCGGGGGCCCGCTTCTCCGCGACCAGCGCGGCGTACCGCTCCAGCGGCTCGCCGCCCACCGACTCCCGGGCGATGTCCAGGAGTTGGCGACCGGTCCGGGTGGCGGCCAGGCGCAGCTCGCGGTTGAGCCTGGTGGCGTGCAGCCGCTGGTCGGTCTCGGCGAGCAGCTCCCAGTCGCCCGCCGTGGCCGCCCGGTGGGCCAGGACCAGGGCCGTGGCGTCGGACGGCCCGACGCCGTGCCGCAGCAGGTCGGCGAGCAGCCCGGGCAGGGTGTCCGGGGTGACGGCCTTGGCCTGGGCGTAGCCCTCCAGCCCGTGCGAGAGGGTGTAGAAGCCGCTGGGGAAGGCCGAGTCGGTCAACTGGAGGCAGACCAGCAGGGCGTCCAGGCCGTCCAGGGCGTCCGGATCCCCCAGGCCGTCCACAGCGTCCAGGCCGCCCATGGCATCCAGGCCCGGCCGCGTCTCGGTGACGGGGCTCACGCGAGGTAGAACAGGTGGTTGAGCGGCAGCTCGCGGGCCGGTTCGATGGTGGCGGGCTCGCCGTCCAGGGTGACCTTGTACGTCTCCGGGTCGACCGCGATCTTCGGCAGCGCGTCGTTGCGCACCATGTGCTGCTTGCCGACCGTACGGCAGCGTCGCACCGGCAGCACCCGGCTCTCCAGGCCGAGTTGGGCCGGAACCCCGAGGTCGACGGCGGCCTGCGACATGAAGGACACCCGGGTGGCCTGCTTCGCCCGCCCGTACTGGCCGAACATCGGGCGGTAGTAGACCGGTTGGGGGGTGGGCAGCGAGGCGTTCGGGTCGCCCATCAGCGCCCAGTTGATCACGCCGCCCTTGATGACCATCTTCGGCTTGGCGGCGAAGGAGTTGATCGGCCAGAGCACGATGTCGGCGAGCTTGCCGGGCTCCAGCGAGCCGATGTGGTCGGCGGTGCCGGAGGCGACGGCGGGGTTGATGGTGAGCTTGGCGAGGTAGCGCAGGACGCGGGCGTTGTCGTTGCGCTCGCTGTCGCCGGCCAGCTTGCCGCGCTGGTCCTTGCAGTGGTGGGCGGTCTGGAAGGCGCGGGTGAAGGACTCGCCGATCCGGCCCATCGCCTGCGAGTCGGAGGAGAAGATCGAGATGACGCCCTCGTCGTGCAGCACGGTCTCGGCGGCGATGGTCTCGGCGCGGACCCGGGAGTCGGCGAAGGAGACGTCCTCGGGGATGTTGTGGCTGAGGTGGTGGCAGACCATCACCATGTCCAGCAGCTCGTCCACCGAGTTGACGGTGTAGGGCAGCGTCGGGTTGGTGGAGGACGGCAGCACGTTGGGCTCGCCGGCGATCCGCATGATGTCGGGGGCGTGGCCGCCGCCCGCGCCCTCGGTGTGGAAGGTGTGGATGGTGCGGCCGTCGATCGCGGACAGGGTGTCCTCGAAGTAGCCGGACTCGTTGAGGGTGTCGGTGTGGATGGCCACCTGCACGTCGTACTCGTCGGCGACGCTCAGCGCGCTGTCGATCGCGGCCGGAGTGCTGCCCCAGTCCTCGTGCACCTTGAGGCCGCACACGCCCGCCTCGACCTGCTCGCGCAGCGCGCCGGGCAGCGAGCCGTTGCCCTTGCCCAGCAGGCCGACGTTGACCGGCAGGTCCTCGACGGCCTGGTACATCCGGTGGATGTTCCACGGGCCGGGGGTGCAGGTGGTGCCGTTGGTGCCGTCGGACGGGCCGGTGCCGCCGCCGATCAGGGTGGTGATGCCGTTGCTCAGCGCCTCCTGCACCTGCTGCGGGGCGATGAAGTGGATGTGGGTGTCGATGCCGCCGGCGGTGGCGATCAGGTGCTCGCCGGAGATCACCTCGGTGCCGGGGCCGATCACCAGCCGCGGGTGCACGCCGCTCTGGGTGTGCGGGTTGCCCGCCTTGCCGACCGCGACGATGAGGCCGTCCTTGACGCCGATGTCGCCCTTGACCACGCCGAGCACCGCGTCCATGACGACCACGTTGGTGATGACCAGGTCGAGGGCGCCCTGGAGGGAGGTCGCGGCCGGGTCCTGGGCCATCCCGTCGCGGATGCCCTTGCCGCCGCCGTAGACGGCCTCGTCGCCGTAGTGGCCCTGGTTGAAGTCCTGTTCGACCTCGACCAGGAGGTTGGTGTCGGCGAGGTGGAAGCGGTCGCCGACGGTGGGGCCGAAGAGGTCGGTGTACTGCCTGCGGGAGAGGATGGCCATCAGCGGTCGCCTTCCGGGTGGGTCTCCGTGTGGAAGTCCCGGGGCCGGTCTTCCTTGTGGTCGAGGTTGGTGCCCTTGAAGCCGAGGGCGATGGCCCGGTCGACGGCGCGGGCGCGGGTGGCGGGGGCGGTGATGCCGCCGTCCACAAGGTTGGCGAAGCCGACCAGGCGGCGGTGGCCGCCGAACTCGGCGAGCGTGACGTCCTTGGTGTCGCCCGGCTCGAACCGGACGGCGGTGCCGGCCGGGATGTCCAGGTGTTTGCCGAAGGCGGCGTTGCGGTCGAAGTCGAGGGCGCGGTTGGCCTCGAAGAAGTGGTAGTGGGATCCGACCTGGATCGCCCGGTCACCGGTGTTGCTGACCGTGACGGTGGCCTTGGCGCGGCCGGCGTTGATCTCCACCGGGTCGTCGCCGTACAGGTACACGGCGCCACCAGACATGGCTGGCCTTCCTCTCTGCCGGGTCAGTGGGGGGTGTGTGCGGGTTCGTGGGTATGGCTGGGGTGGTGCGGGTGGGGAGCATCGCCGTGCTGGTGCCCGCCCGACGCATGGTTGTGCTGGTGCCCGCCCGGCGCGTGGCCGTGCTGATGCCCGCCCGGCCCGTGGCTGTGACCGTGGCCCTGCTCCCCCGGCCCGTGGCTGTGCGCGTAGCCGTGCCCGTGCTCGGCGTCGAGGCCGGCCAGGATGCCGTCCTCCCCGTGCCCGAGCAGGTGCAGCGCCGCCGCCGTCCGGGCCGCGACCACCCCGGCGACGGCGGAGGGCCGCAGCAGCGGGCCGCCGTCCCGTACGCCGGGCAGCGCGGTGCGCAGGGCCGGCCCGAAGGAGGCCGGAACGGCCGTCACCTCGCGGGCGCCGAGCAGCCGGCAGCGTTCGGCGCCCTCGGCCGGGTCCGGGTCGCCGCCGTCGAAGGCGACTTCGACCCACCGGTGCCGCCCGTACTGGCGGGCGAGGCGGGCGATCCGGAACAGTTCGGCGTCCTCGAAGGGGCCGGCCGCCGGGGCGGTGACCAGCACCGCGCCGTCGGGGGCGGGGCCGGCGGCGGCGCGCAGCCAGCCGATCAGGTGGTCGGCGGCGCCGAAGGGCGCGGTCAGGGCGAGCCGTCCGCGGCCCTCCCCGGCGGCCAGCCAGCGCAGCGCCCGGGCGGTGTCGGCGACGAGCTTCGGGTCGCGGCCGAGCGTCATCGGTACGACGCACACCGGCCCGTCGCCCGCCGCGGCGAGCGCGGACCGGACGGCCTCGGTGAGCGGACGACCCGCGGGGGCCGCGGCGTGCACGGTGGACTCGCGGGCCGCCAGCGCCGCGAGGTCCCGGCCGCCGTCGCTCTCGTGGCCGCCGGCCAGCACCACGGTGGCGGCGGCATGGGACCGGGTCATCACTCAGGCACCCACCGGGTCGTGGCAGGAGACCAGCTTGGTCCCGTCCACGAACGCCGCCTCGACCTGGAGCAGCGGGAGCATCTCGCGCACGCCCGGCATGACGTCCTCGCCGCCGACGACCTGCTTGCCGATCTCCATGCACTCGGCGACGGTGCGGCCGTCCCGGGCGCCCTCCATGATCGCCTCGCTGATCAGCGCGCAGGCCTCGCTGTAGTTCAGCTTGACGCCGCGGTCCCGGCGTTTGCGGGCCAGATCGGCGACGACGTAGATGTACAGCTTGTCGATCTCACGCGGCGAGAGATTCACGGGTATCACTCTTCCTTTCCGAGAATCCGATGGAATGCAGAAAGATGCTCAAGGGGCTTCGGTGAGCCCGGGGTTCTCGACATCAGATGAATTCGGCTGCGCCGGACGCGGAATCAAGTCCGGCGCAGGCGCGGGACGGCCGGCACCGCCGCCAGGAACAGCAGTGTGGTCAGGACGAACGGCCAGGTGAAGGCGTGACCGCCGAAGGGCGCGGAGGCCGCGCCGAGCGCCGGCGTGAGCACGGTCGCGCCGGCCGCACCGACCAGGGCGTACGCCGCGCTCCAGGCGTCGGGCGCCAGGAATACCCCGCACAGCGCGAGGGCGACCAGGACGCCGCTGTACCCGAGCAGGCCCCGCCCGACCGCCTCGCCGGGGGCACCGAACACCCAGGCCGTGAGCAGTCCGGTGGCGCTCCCCGCGCAGGCCATCAGGCCCGCGAGCCGGCTCGCCGCGAACAGCCCGGCCAGGAACAGCAGTCCGACGTACCACTGCGGCATGAAGAAGATCTGACCGATGTTCGCGAAGAAGCCGTGCCAGAGCTGGTCCCAGCTCAGCCCGGTCGGCCCGGCGGCCGGGACCGGCAGCGCGGCGGGTGCGCCCGCGCCCTGCCACAGCCGCCGGAAGCCGGGGGCGGCCGCCGTGACGGCCGTCGCGACCAGGCAGAACGGCGCGGTCAGCGCGGGCAGCCGCCAGGTGGCGAGCAGCGCCCCGAGCCCCGCCGTGACCACCACGGCGACGGCGGACCCGAGGGCCGCCACCGCGACCGTCGCCGGGTGCCCGGCACCCAGGAAGACGGCGCAACTCAGCGCCACCAGGCAGCCGTTGTACCCGTGCAGCCCCGCCCCGACGGTCTCCCGGTCGAGCCCGAGTCCGTACGCGACGGCGGTGGAGACGGCGCTGCCGAGCAGTCCGTAGAGGCCGTACCGCCAGTCGGCGGCGAACAGTGCGGCCACGAAGAAGAGTCCGCAGACGACGGACGGCATGAAATCGACCTGCGCGACGCCGCGCAGGACCTCCGCGACCACCCTGGCGGATATCGGACGAGTCGCCACCGAGGCGCTCTCCCCACCCTGTTGCAAACCCATGCTGCGCACCAATTTTCCGGTACGGCCGGCCTGCCTGAATGTCGGCCCCGGCGATTCCTCCGGAACCGTACTCCTATGGTTTGCGAAGTCCAGGGGGTACGGGGTGTTATGCCAAATCCACGAAGGGTGACCATCGGGCCGCTGAGCTGCAACAATCTGTTGAAGTCACGGCCCGTCGGGTTCGTTGCAGGGAGAAATCCTTTGCGAAGTTTTACTGACGGTTGGCATCGGCTATGCCGGGGCCGCGCTCACTCCCGCCCGGATCAGATGCCGCGCCAGGAACCGTTCCGACGACTCCAGTTCGGGCTCCGGCACCTCCAGGTGGCCCCCGGGGTTGGCGTGCAGCGTCTTCTCCCGCGAGCCCAGCGCGCCGAACAGCGCCAGCGCCCCCTCGCGCGGGACCAGCGCGTCGTCCCACTGGAGGAGGAACTCCACCGGCACGCCGACCCGCCCCGCCGCCTCCGCCTGCGACGCGTGCCCCGTCAGCCCGAACACCGCCACGGCGACGCGCGGTTCGGCCGCCGCCAGCGGGATGCCGATCGCGCTCCCCAGCGACAACCCCCAGTACCCGACCGGCCCGAGGCCCTCCGCCTGTCCGGGGTCCTCCACCCGACCGGGGCGCTCCGCCTGTCCGGGGCCCTCCGTCCGTCCGGTGCGCTCCGCCTCACCGCTCAGCGCGTCCAGCACCGCCACCCACTCCGGCACCGCCCGCTCCGCGAGCGCCGCCGTGTGCCGCGCCACCCAGGCGCTGACCGGCCGGCCCGCCGCGATCAACTCCCCGATCTCGGTGGCGAACCGCTCGTCCTGGGCGCTGCGCGTGCGCTCCCCGTGCCCCGGCGCGTCCAGCGCCACCGCCGCGAACCCGTGCCGCCGCACGCACCGCCGGGCCCGGTCCACCAGTCCCGGACCCAGCTTGTGCTGGCCACCGCCGTGCCCCAGCAGCACCAACGGCCGCCCGCCGAGGGGCGATCCGTCCGGCTGCCAGAGCACTCCGGGCGCGCCGTCGAGGGTGAAGTGGCGCTGCGTCACGCCGTCCGCGCTGGATTCCGTGGTGAAGTGCACCCCGTCATCATGGCTCCCGACACACGTTCGGGTCCGGCCTTTCCCTCGACGGGCTGCCCCGCGACGGGGTCACCGCCGTCGCCACCGCACGGCTCGCCGTTACCGCGCGGCCGGGCCGTCCTCGTGGAGGAAGGCGAGCAGCAGGGCGGTGGTCTCGGCCGGGCGCTCCAGGCTGGGGAGGTGGCCGGCCCAGCGGAGCTCCTGGTGGCGGGCGTCGGGGAGGAGGGCGGGGAGGGCGGCGGCGATGTCCCGGAAGTCCGGGAAGTCGTGGGCGCCGGACACGGCCAGGGTGGGGGCGGTGATCCGGCCGAGGTCGACGTCCTCGCGGTCGGAGCCGACCGTCGCCGTCATCTGGACGTCGAAGGCGTGGCGCTGCATCCGGCGGACGTGCGCGCGGGTCCGCTCGTCGGCCTCCGGGCCGAGCCAGGACTCGACGTTCAGCTCGACGGCCTCGTCGATCCGCCCGGCCTCGATCAGCTCGTCCTCGCGCCCGCCGAAGGCGCGCAGGGTGTCGCTGGGCTGGTGTCCGGGCATGCCCGCGCCGAGCAGGGCCAGCCTGGTGACCGCCTCGGGGCGCAGCGCGGCCGCCGTCAGGGCGATCCGGCCGCCGTAGGAGGCGCCGACCAGGGCGGCGGTCCCGATGCCCAGGTGGTCGAGCAGGGCCAGGACGTCCCCGGCGTCGCTGTACGGGGCGTCCGCGAGCGGCGTGTCGCCGAAGCCGCGGAAGTCGCAGCGGACCACCCGGTGTCCGGCGTCGACCAGCGGCTGCCACTGCGCGTCCCACATCCGCCGGTCGCACACCGAGGAGTGCAGCAGCACCACGGCGGGCCCACTGCCCGCTACGTCATGAGAAATGATCATTCGGCGGATCGTAGTGTCCCCGCCGCTGTTCCCCAAGCGATTTGAAGCCGCCGCGGCCGCGGGTAAGCGCTTTCGACCGCCCCCGGGCTCTGGACGGGTGAAGGAGGTGCTCGGAGGTGCTCATGGGAGAAGCGAAAGACGATCGGGACGACGGGTTCCAGGCGTTCATCGTCACGGTCTGGCCGCGCCTGGTACGGACGGCGTACCTGCTGGCCGGCGAGCAGTACGCGGCCGAGGACCTGGTGCAGTCGGCCGCCGAGAAGGCCTGCGCGGCCTGGTCGAAGGTGCGCCGGGCCGACGATCCGTACGCCTATGTGCGGCGGATCCTGGTCAACCAGCACGCCCGCCGCTGGCGCCGCCGGGCGCCGGAGCTGCTGGTGGACGCGGTGCCGGACGCGGCGGGGGTGGAGGACGGCTACGCCCGCTCCGACCAGCGCGGGGCCCTGCTGGCCGCGCTGGCCACCCTGCCGCCGCGCCAGCGCGAGGCGGTGGTGCTGCGGCACTGGGAGGACCTGAGCGACAGCCAGACGGCGGCCGCCATGGGGTGCTCGGTGGGCGCGGTGCGCAGCCACGCGGCGAAGGGCATCGCGCGGCTGCGGCAGGTCACGGCACTGGTGGGACTCAAGGACACGACGCACATCGGAGGAGCGGCATGAGGGGCGGCATGGACCGGGAACCGGACGGGGTGGGCGGGGACGACGGCACGGACCTGTGGGTGGGGCTCGGCCTCGCCGAGGCGGCGGCCGGCGCGCGGATCGGCCCGGCGCCGGTGACGGACATCCTGGCGGGGGGCCGCCGGCTGCGGCACCGCCGCCGTACGGTGGTCGGCGCGGCGGCGCTGGCCGCCGCGGTGGCGCTGACCGGCGGGGCGCTGGCGCAGCTGCGGCCGGGCCCGGCGCCCGCCCACGGGATCGGTCCGGCCGGCGTCGGCGCCGCGCCCGCGCCCACGCTCACGGTGGCGAACACCCCCGGGCTGGGCACCCCCCTCCCGCCGAACGGGACCGCCCCGGCCTTCCGCAACCCGCTGACCCCGGTCCGGGTGCTGCTCGGCCAGGGCCTGACCCCGGACGGCAAGCAGTGGCAGCTGTGGGAGGCGCTGTGGCCGGAGGCCCCCCGGGAGCGGGCGTTCGAGCAGGCGACGGCGGTGTGGGAGGAGCGCAGCAGGTACGACTCGGAGATCTCCAAGCCGACGGAGGAGTACGTCCAGCGGTACTGGCAGCCGGACTGCGACGTCACCAACGTCTACTTCACGGTGGACGGGGTGCGGCTCAGCCATGACTCCGACGGCGCCCAGGCGGCCCCGGGCAAGGTCGACCCGCGCAACCGGACCGTCTTCGGCGGCGGCCTGGTCGGCCACCGGGGCAAGGGCGACACCGTGGCCCCGCTGGACGTGGTGCTGCTCTCGATCGGACCGGACGTCGGCCGGGTGGTGGTGACCTGGGCGGACGGCAGCACCACGGAGCCGACGCCCGTCACCGTGGCCGACTCCCCGATCCGCGAGCTGGTGGTGGCCCGCCCGGGGACGATGCGGGCGAAGTCCTGGCAGTTCTTCGACAAGGACGGCAACAAGCTCCCGGACGCCGGTGCCAAGTACCTGACCGAACCGGCCTCCTGAGCCCGGGGCAGGAGCGGGACGTCGGCCGGGCCGACCTCCCGCTCCTTTCCTGTCCCCCTTCAGCCGAGCAGCAGCTTCGCGGCGGCCGTCGCGCCGTCCGTACGGACCCGGGCCGAGAGGGCGGCGGCCCGCTCCCGGGTGGCGGGGGCGAGGGCCCGGCGCAGGGCGGCGGCGAGGGACGCGGTGGTCGGGGTCGGGCCGTCGTGGGCGGCGCCGATGCCCAACTCCGCCACCCGCGCGGCCCAGTACGGCTGGTCCACCATCTGCGGGACCAGCACCTGGGGCACCCCGGCCCGGGCGGCCGTGGTGGTGGTGCCCGCGCCGCCGTGGTGGACGACGGCGGCCACCTTCGGGAACAGCGCCTGCTGGTTGACCTCGCCGACCGCGAAGCAGTCCTCGGCCCCGTCCACCTCCGCCAGTCGGGCCCAGCCGCGGCCGAGCAGCACCCGGCGGCCCTGCGCCCGGACCGCCTCGACGGCGACCCGGGCGGCGCCCGCCGGGTCTCGCAGCGGCATGCTGCCGAAGCCGACGTACACCGGCGCCTCGCCGGCCGCCAGGAAGGCCGACAGGTCGGCGGGCAGCGGGCGTTCGTCCGGCAGGATCCACGCGCCGGTCTGCACCGCCTCGGGCCAGGCCGCGTCCGCCTCGGCGGGCCGCGGCCACGGGTCGAGCAGCGGGTCGGTGGCCAGCCACGGGCGGCCGGTGAGGACGTGGTCCCGGACGTTGTCGACCTCGGGCAGTCCGACCGCCGCCCGGCGGGAGTTGACCGCGTCGCCGAACAGCGCGTTCATCGTCCCGATGTTGAGCTCCCACAGCTCCCGGGGGTCGGTCGCCTCCGGCGGGTAGGGCAGCATCGGGTACTCGAACGGCCGGTGGTGCGGGGAGGGCAGCACGGTCGGCTGGAGGGCCACGTACACGAAGCGGGCGCCCAGCTGCTCGGCCGCCGCCTGTGCGCCGGCCGCCGCCGGGAACAGCCCGGTGGCCAGCACCGCGCCGCCCGGCTCGGCCGCCCCGAGCACCGCCGCGTGGAACCGCTCGACCAGCCGGGCGGCGCGCGCGGGCAGCTCCCCGGGCTTCGGCGGCGGCCCGCTGACCAGCGCGCGCACCGACTGACCGACCGGCACCGGCTCGACTCCGGCCTCGGCCAGCCGCGCCGAGAACTCCTCGTCCGGCGGCGCGCAGACCCGCACCTCGGCGCCGAGTTCCCTCAGCCGCACCGCCAGCGCGGCCATCGGCTCGACGTCCCCGCGCGACCCGTACGTCGACAACACCACTCGCACTTCGTGACTCCCCGTTTCGCGGATCTGCTTCCGTGCTTCGCGGACCTGCGTCCTCGAAGCGGTGATTCTGCGTCACCACCGGGGCCTTGCGGCAAGGCCCCCCGTGCGCTGTACGTTGAGAGTGGCGAGGAGTGGGTACGCCTCCGCGGACGCCAGCACCGCACCGGAAATTCCCGGGCGGACACCGCTTCTCCTGCCAGAATCTCCTTCATGCGCGCGATCATCGAGGACATGGCCGGTCAACTCGCCCGTGTGCCGGGCGTGGTGGGAGTGATGCTCGGCGGGAGCCGGGCACGGGGCGAGGAGCGGCCGGAGTCGGACTGGGACCTCGGGGTGTACTACCGGGGCGGCCCCGACCTCGACGCGCTGCGGGCGCTCGCCGGGCCGGAGACCGAGGTGGCCGGCCCGGGCGGCTGGGGCCCGTGGGTCAACGGCGGGGCGTGGCTGCGGGTCGACGGCGTCGCCGTGGACTGGATCCTGCGGGACCTCGACCGGGTCGGACGGGTGTGGGCGGACTGCCGCGCGGGCCGCTACGAGGTGGGGACGCAGGCCGGCCACCCGCTCGGCTTCTGGTCGCCCTGCTACCCGGGCGAGGTCGCCCTCGGGCAGCCGTTGGCCGACCCCACCGGGGAGTTGACGCGGCTCAAGCGGCAGACCACCGACTACCCGGAGCCGCTGCGCGGGGCCCTCACCGCGGCCACCTGGGAGGCCGGCTTCCTGCTCGACACCGCCGCGAAGAGCGCCGTCCGCGCCGACGCCCTGCACGTCTCGCTCTGCCTGTCGCACGCCGTCGGCATCCTGGTCCAGGCCCTGTTCGCCCACCACCGCCGCTGGTGCCTGAACGAGAAGGGCGCGCTGGCCGTAGCCGGTCGACTGCCGGACGCCCCACCGTACTTCGGCCGGCGCGCGCACGGCCTGCTCGCCGAGCCCGGCGGGTCGGCGGCGGAGCTGACGGCCACCGTCGCCCGGGCGCGGGAGCTGACCAGGGAGACCGTGGCCGCACTGAACCGCTGAGCCGCCGAACGACTGATCGCCAACCGCCCGGCGGGCGAGGCGCGTTCAGCCCCGGTGCCAGGAGGCGGCGTTCCGGTGGTCGGCCGCCGACGCCACCTCGACGGCCGCCGCCCTCATCTCCCGCTCCCAGTCCCGCGTCACCTCGACCGGCCACGTGTCGACGCAGCCCGGGCAGCAGACCTGGTCGACCAGCTCCGCGAGCCGCCGCTCCGCCCCGGTCGTGCGCTCGTCGATCCGGGACCAGAGCGCGGCGACGGCCTCAACCGGCGTGATCTCCCCGGACACCAGCCGGGCCGCGGTGTGGTGCAGGAGGCTGCGCTGGACGAAGCCGTCGTCCGGCACCGGCAGGCCCAGCTCCGCCATCGCCTGCCACAGCAGCTCCGTCAGCTCGACCGGGGGCTCGCCCCGGCCCGGCCGCCCCGCGAGGTCGCAGAGCGCGGGCGAGTCCCCGCCGATGCCCGCCGCCAGCAGCCCGGCGGCGGCCATCGGCAGGTCCTCGGGGAAGACCAGTCCGGCGGAATACTGCCAGGCCAGGGTGAATGCGTCGTCCATGGCGCCATCCTGACAAAGCGACCACGCCAGCCGCCACCGGATTCTCCGCCCCTGCGGAAAACCACAGGGTGCGGCGGTGCGGAAAACCACAGGGCGTCCGCCGGAAACCCGCATACCGGCGCTGACCTGCGGTTCCTAGCGTGGAGGGCAGAGCCGGGCGCACCAGGCGCCGGCACCGCGACCACCCTGGAGCCCGCATGCCGCACACCGTCCTCGCCATCGCCCAACAGCCCGCCGACGGCTTCGCCGGCTGGGCGGCCGACCTGGTCGACACCCTGGGCGGCCCCGGGGCCGGCCTGGCGATCGCGCTGGAGAACCTGTTCCCGCCGCTGCCCAGCGAGGTGATCCTGCCGCTGACGGGCTTCGCCGCCGGGCAGGGCGTGATCAGCCTCGCCTCCGCGCTGACCTGGACGACCCTCGGCTCGGTCGCCGGGGCCGTCGTCCTCTACTGGCTGGGCGCCCTGTTCGGCCGGGAGCGGATGCACGCGATCTGGGCCCGGCTGCCGCTGGTCAAGGCCTCCGACCTGGAGCGCACCGAGGCCTGGTTCGCCCGGCACGGGACGAAGGCGGTGCTGCTGGGCCGGATGGTGCCGATCTTCCGCAGCCTGATCTCCGTTCCGGCCGGGGTCGAGCGGATGCCGCTGCCCGCGTTCGTCATGCTGACCACGATCGGCAGCCTGGTGTGGAACAGCGTGCTGGTGATGGCCGGGTTCCTGCTCGGGGACCGCTGGGACACGGTGGAGACGTACGTCGGCCTCTTCTCCAAGGCGGTCCTGGTGGTGGTCGCGGTGGCCGTGGCCGGGTACGTCGTGATGCGCTGGCGCGGGCGCAACAGCGCCGCCCAGCACCGCCGCGCCCGGTGACCGGCCCGGCCGGACCCACCGGCCCCGATGGCCCCGAAGGCCCCACCGCCCCCGCAGGCCCGGCCCGCCCCGTAAGCTCGGACCCCGTGCAGGGGGATGCAGCGGACACCACGTCATGGCCGCGCCGGGCCACCGGAGTTCTGCTCGGCTGCCCGAGCGCCGCGCTCTCCGCGCTGTACCTCCTCCTCGCGGCCGTCGTCCTCGGCCCGTTCCTGCTCTGGCCGCGCACCCGCCCGTACGCGGTGCCGGGCCTGCTGTCCGGGGTGCGCCGGCTGGCCGCCCTGGAGCGGGCCCGGCGCAGCGCCTTCTTCGGCGACCGCTTCCCCCGCCACTACCGGGCGGACGACCGCCGGGTGCTGCGCTACCTGGCGGTGCGCAGCGGCGGCGGGCTGGTCGCCGGGGTGGTGCTGGGGCTGCTGGGCTTCGGGCTGGCGCTGGCCGTCCTGCTGGTCGGCGGGGTGCTGCGCGGCTCGCTGGGCTGGGAGGAGCTGGCGACCCAGGTGCTGCTCGGCGGGGTGCTGCTCTTCCTGGCCGTGCAGGGCCTGTTCTCGCTGGCCGCGCTGGACGCCCGGACCGCCCGGGAGTGCTTCGGGCCGTCCGAGGCCGAGCTGCTGCGCCGCCGGATCACCGAACTCGCCGACAGCCGGGCCGCGGTGGTGCAGGCCGTGGACGCCGAGCGGCGGCGGATCGAGCGGGATCTGCACGACGGCGTGCAGCAGCGGGTGGTCGCGCTGGCGATGCTGATCGGCCGGGCTCGGCGCGGCCTGGACCGCCACCAGGACCCGGAGCGGACGGAGGCGCTGCTGCGCCAGGCGCACCGGGAGGCGCAGGGGGTGCTGACCGAGCTGCGCGAGGTGGCCTGGCGGGCGTACCCGTCGGCGCTGGACACCCTGGGCCTGGAGGAGGCGCTGGGCGGGGTGGCCGAGCGGTGCGCCGTCCCGCTGCGGCTCCGCTACGAGGTGGCCGGCCCGCTGCCCGAACCCGTCCGGACCGCGGCCTACTTCGTGGTGTCGGAGTGCGTCACCAACGCGGCCAAGCACTCCGCCGCCTCGGCCGTCTCGGCCCTGGTCGAGCGGACCGCCGGCGTGCTCACCGTACGGGTCGAGGACGACGGCACCGGCGGCGCGGACCCGGCGGGCAGCGGCCTGACCGGCCTGCGCGGGCGGGTCGCCGCGCTGGACGGTACCCTCCACGTCCACAGCCCCGCCGGGGGCCCGACCGTCATCACCGCGGAGCTGCCATGCGCGTGACCCTCGCCGAGGACTCGACCCTGCTGCGGGAGGGCCTGGTCCGGCTGCTCGCCGAGGAGGGGCACGAGGTGCTGGCCGCGGTCGGCGACGCGACGGCGCTGACGGCGGCGGTGGCGGAACGGCCGCCGGACGTCGTGGTGGTGGACATCCGGATGCCGCCGACCCACACCGACGAGGGGCTGCGGGCGGCGGTGGAGATCCGCGAGCGCTGGCCGGAGGTGGGCGTGCTGGTGCTCTCCCAGCACATCGAACGCGGGTACGCGGCCCGGCTGCTGGACGCGGGCGCGGAGCGGGTCGGCTACCTACTGAAGGACCGGGTGGCGGAGGTCGACGAGTTCCTGGACGCCCTGGTGCGGGTCGCGGCGGGCGGCGCGGTGATCGACCCGGAGGTGGTGCGCCAACTGGTGGTGCGCACCACCCGCACCGACCCGCTGGCCCGGCTCACCCCGCGTGAGCGCAGCGTCCTGGAGGCGCTCGCCCAGGGCTGGACCAACGCCGCCATCGCGCAGCGGCTGCACGTCTCGATGAGCGCGGTGGAGAAGAACCTCAACGCCGTCTTCGACAAGCTGGACCTGCCCCGCACCACCGACTACAACCGCCGCATCCTGGCCGTCCTGCACTACCTCGGCGCGTAGCCTCCGCGCCGTCGGCTCAGGGCTTCCGCGGCTCCCGGCCGCGCAGCGCGTCGACCGGGCTGGCGTCCGGGCGGCTGTCCGGACCGGCGGCCGGCCCGGCGGTGTCCGGCGGCCGGAGGGTGAGGACGCGGTCGGCGAGGGGCAGCAGCGCCCGGTCGTGGGTGATCAGGACGGTGGTGCGCCCGGTCATCAGGCGGCGCAGCGCGGGGACGAACTGCTCGACGGTGTGCGGGTCCAGCCCGGTGGTGGGTTCGTCCAGGACCAGCACGGGGGTGTCCCGCAGGAAGGCGCGGGCGATGGCGACGCGCTGGCTCTGGCCGCCGGAGAGCTGGAAGCCGTCGGCGCCGATCACCGTGCGGTAGCCGTCCGGGAGCGCGGTGACGAAGTCGTGGGCGCCGGCGTTGCGGGCGGCGCGTTCGATGGCGGCGGGCGGGGCGTCGGGGCGGCCGTAGGCGATGTTGTCGGCGATGGTCGCGCGGAACAGCGGGGCCTGCTGGGGCAGCAGGGTGACGGCCTGGCGCAGCGAGGCGAGGGTGAGGTCGCGCAGGTCCTGGCCGTCGAGGCGGACGGTGCCGGCCTGCGGGTCGAGGAAGCGGACGAGGAGCTTGGCGAGGGTGGACTTGCCGCTGCCGCTGGGCCCGACGAGGGCCAGGGTCTCACCGGGGAGCAGGTCGAGGTCCAGGTCGGTGAGGACGGGCGGCCCGGGGGTCCCGGTGGCGCCGGGGTAGCCGGCCCGGACGCCCTGGAGGGTGACCCGGCCCTGGACCGGGCCGGTGTCGCGGGCGGTGGGGCGTTCGCGCACCGGGCTGGTGAGGTCGTGCAGTTCCAGGACGCGTTCGCCCGAGGCGCAGGCCGTGCCGGCCAGCGGGACGAGGGCGGCGAGCTGCTGGGCGGGCTCGAACAGCTGGGCCATGAAGGCGGCGAAGGCGAGCAGGCCGCCGAGGCTGAGCTGCCCGTGGATGACCTCCAGCGCGCCGACGCCCACCACCGTGAGCCCGGCCAGCAGTTGCAGCACGCCGAGGAAGGGCTGGTAGAGGTCGGCGACCCGGGCGGCGGAGAGTTCGGCGTCGAGCAGGGCCTTGCCCTCCCGGTGGACCCGTTCGACCTCGCGGTTCTCCTGGCCGCAGGTCCGGGTGACGGTGGCGTTGCGCAGGGACTCCTCCAGCAGCGCGGTGACGCCGCCCGCGCGGCGCTGGACCTGCCGTTCCCGGCGCCGGATGCGGCGCCCGAACAGGCTGGTGGAGAGGACGAACAGCGGGGCGGCCAGCAGCGCGGCCACGGTGAGCGGCCAGCTCAGGTAGAAGGCGGCTCCGGTGAACAGCAGCAGGCTGACCGCGGCCACGGCGCCCTCGACCAGTCCGGTGGCCACCATCTGCTCGATCTCGGCGATGTCGAAGGTGAGCCGTGCCACCAGGTCGCCGCGCCAGCGGGTCTCCAGGGTGTCGGGCGGCAGGGTGTGCAGGTGGGCGAGGGTGTCGGTGCGCAGCCGCAGCATGTAGCGCTCGGCGGTCCTGGTGCTGGTGTAGGTGCCGCCGTAGGTGAACAGCGCGGCGGCCACGGACGCGCCGAGCATGAGGGCGGCGAGCAGCCAGAAGTCGGCGAAGTGCCGGGGCACCAGGACGTCGTCGATCAGGTCCTTGAACAGCCAGACGGAGACGACCTCGCCGAAGGCGCCGAGGACGAGCAGGACCGCGCTCACCGGGAGCCAGCGCACGTCGGGGCGCACCCACGGCCAGAACCGGCGCATCAGCTCCCGCAGCGGGACGACGGGCGGGTCCGTCACCGGCCCCGGGTCGTCGTCGTCCCGCGCCGCCCGGTCGCCCGGGGGCGTCACTTCGCGCATGGCCACGACCCGTTGCTCTCGGAGACGTCGTTCCGGTGTCCGGAAACGACCTTTCGGGGTCCGGATCCGCCGTTTCCGAGGTGGGGACCCGTCATCCGGGGCCCCGTCGTCCGGGCCCCGTCATTCGGGACGCGTCACCCTCCGCGTGGCGGCGGTGCCGGCCCCAGGGTGAGGGGCCGGCGGTGGTACCGCCGGCCCCTGTGATGGCGCTAGTCGGGACTGTTGTGCGCAGTCCTAGCCGAAATCACCGTCACCACATGCCGAAACGGCGACGGTGGTTTCCACGACGGTTGCGGCCACGATCACGATCACGCCCACGACCACGGTCACGGTCACGGCCGTAACCACCGCCTCTGTCTCCTCCACGGCCGAAGTAACTCATCACGGCTTCTCTCTCTCGTTGCGTCGGCGCTCCTGGCGCCCGCCGAGACCTGCACCGGCGGCGCGGTCCCGGGGACCTGGAGGCCGTTGCCCGTGGTCGGACCGTTCCGGCGGCCTGTCGGCGACGCCCGGTCCGATCCGTCCCACTCCTCCAGTATCCGCCCACCGAGCGTGTTCGCAGCTCCAGAGCCGTACGGACTTCGCGACGACCGGCCGCCACCGTGGAGGGTGTCCCGCCCGTCACGTTCGGCGACTCCCGGTACGTCATCGGAACGGCGGCTCCCACGGAGGGCGTCCGCGGCCGTGTGCCGGGTAGGCTGACCGTGGTACGCGAGTCCTCAGAGAACCTGACAAATGGGTCCGATGGCCGCCCTCCACGCCCTCCCCCTCGCCGGACGGGCCGCCACGCGACCGGAGGGGCGGATCCGGGCCGGGCGGTGACCCGGCGGGCGTGCCGAGCGGGTCCCGGCGGGGCGTCACACAGTTTTCACACCCCGGCCATCCGTCGGCCGCGCGTCTCGTTGACACTGTGTCGGGCGAGTCCGGAAGGGCCTGCTCCGCATACGGACGGTCAACGAATGAATGACATTGTGTCCGCTCCGTGTGCAAGCACAGCCCAGGCAGCGAACGGGTTTTCACTCTAATCACACGGTATGACTAGTATCGCTTCGTCAAAAAACCGTGCCCGGACGGCCCTCCCCCTCACCGGCCGGCCGCCAGCCCCAAGGAGTCAGCTCTGCGCGCGCGTGCGAATCGGCGGCCCCCGACGCCGAAGGGCCCCCGCAGGCGTCCACGCCTGTCCCTGCGGACGGCGCTGCTCGTCCTGGCCGTCGTCCCCAGCATCGCCCTGGTCGCCCTCTGGGCCGTGACCAGCGGTGAGACCATCGCCGACTTCCAGCGGCTGGCCGACCAGGCCACCATCGCCCAGAAGGCCGGCCAACCGTCCAACATCGTCTACTACAACCTCCAGGAGGAGCGCCGGCTCAGCGCCGAGGCGCTCGCCCGGCCCGGCTCCAACGCCGACCAGCTGCGCCACCAGCGCCAGCTGACCGACGACGCGGTGCGGCAGTTCCAGACCCTCTCCGGCGCGACCGCCGACAACGCCCCCGGCGAGATCCGGTCCGCCGTCGTCGAGGCCCGCCAGGCCATGGGCAAGCTGGCCGAGCAGCGCTCCGCCATCGACCGCGGCACCACCGACCAGCAGAGCGTCTTCGCCTACTACACCGACCTGATCAGCGTCGACCTGCGGCTGTTCACCGCGCTCAGCCGCGTCGACACCGGCGAGGTCACCTGGCTGTCCAAGACCCTGGTCAACTCCTTCTGGGCCAAGGAGATGCTCTCCCGCGAGGACGCCGTCCTGGCCCGCGGCTGGCCCACCGGGCGACTGTCGGCCACCGACTACCAGCAGGTCCAGCAGCTGATCGGCGCGCAGGACCACCTGCTCAACGTCCAGGTCCTGCCGTACATCCCGGACGCCGAGGCACCGGCCTGGCACGAGCTGGTCAACAGCCCGTCCTGGCAGGCCAAGGCCGCCGTCGAGCAGGCCCTGCTCAAGCCCACCGCCGCCGACGCCAACGGCACCGTCAGGCTCCCGGCGACCCAGGACCAGTGGCGCCAGGCCCTCGACGGGCTCAACCCGCCGCTGGTCAAGGCGATCGAGGACCGCACCAACGGCATCATCGAGGTCGCCAAGAGCGCCATCGTCGGCATGCTCACCCGGGTCGTGCTGACCACCGTCGTCGGGCTGATCACGGTCGTCGCGGTGATCATCGCTTCCTGGCGGCTCAGCCGCTCGCTGCGCCGCCGCATCAAGGACCTGCACACCCAGGCCGAGGAGATGCAGCGCACCCTGCCCGAGGTGGTCGACCGCCTCGGCCGCGGCGAGCAGGTGGACGTCGAGGCCGAGACCCGCACCATCACGGACGGCCCCCACGGCAACGGCACCGACGAGCTGGCCCGGCTCGGCCAGGCGCTCAACCTGGCCCGCTCCGCCGCCCTGGAGTCCGCCGTCGGCCAGGCCGAGCAGCACCGCGGCTTCGAGCGGCTGCTCCAGCGCATCGCCCGCCGCACCCAGCTGCTGATCGGCCGCCAGCTGCGCAAGCTGGACGAGCTGGAGCGCAAGCACGACGACCCGGAGGTCCTGGAGGGCCTCTTCGACCTCGACCACCTCACCGCCCGCCTGCGCCGCTACGAGGAGAACCTCGTCATCATGGCCGGCGGCCAGCCGCAGCGGCGCTGGCGCAAGCCCGTCCCGCTGCTGGACGTGCTGCGCGCCGCGCAGGGCGAGGTGCAGGACTACCGGCGGATCTCGATCGACATCGAGGGCGACCCCTGGCTCTCGGAGCGGGCCGTCGGCCCGGTGGCGCACGTGCTCGCCGAGCTGATGGAGAACGCCACCACCTTCTCCAAGCCGCCCACGCCGGTCGAGGTGCGGGCCGCCGTGGTCGGCCGCGGGCTCGCGATCGAGATCGAGGACCGGGGCCTCGGCATGGACCCGGAGCAGTACGACGCGGCCAACGAGCTGATGAGCCGCCCGCCGCGCACCGACGTGCTGGCCCGGGCCGACGACATCCGCCTCGGCTTCCACGTGGTCTCCCGGCTAGCCGCCCTGCACGGGCTGCGGATCGAGTTCCGCCCGTCCGCCTTCGGCGGCACCCGGGCGGTCGTGCTCGTCCCCGACGAGCTGGTCCTGGAGGGCGACACCGGGCTGCCGGACGGCGCCGGCGGCACGGCCACCGAGCCGATCCCGCTGGTGCGCCGCTCGCGCCGGGCCGTCCGCTCGGCCTCCGACGAGACGCCCGTCCCGGTGCCGGCCGGTCCGCCGGTCGCGCCGGTGGACTCCTTCACGCAGGGCGACCACGCCCCGCAGGCGGCCCCGGTGCCGCTGCCCCCGGCGGAGGCCGGGACGTGGCCGGGACCGGACGCGGGACCGGCGGCGGGGTGGGGCGCGGCACCGGAGGCCACGCTCCAGGAGGTCCCGCTGCCCGCGGCCCCGTTCCAGCCGGCGGTCGTCCAGCCGCTGCCGTCGGACCCGGACGCCCCGGCCGACCCGGCCGTCCTCCCGGCGGCTCCGTTCGAGGCGGAGTGGCCCGAGCAGCCGTACCAGGCCGAGCAGCCGTTCCAGGCCGGGCAGGCGTACCCGGCGGAGCAGCCGTACCCGTCCGGGCAGCCCTTCGGATCGGAGCCGTCGTACGACGCTGAACCGTCCACCGGCCCCGTGCCGTCGTACGGAGTGGAGCAGCCCGCCACGGCTGCCCGGCCCGACCACCAGCCGGAGCAGCCGATCGAGCACACCTCCCCGGCCGACCCGGCGCCCGCCCAGGACGCCCCGGCCTACCCGGACATCGCCTACGCCCGGGTCACCGAGGCCGAGGCCCCGTACGCCGACGAGCAGTACCGCCCGGCCGACCACTACCGGCTGGCCGAGCGGCGCCAGCCCCGCGAGTACCGGACCTCGGTGCCGTTCAGCCCGGCCCAGGCCGGCCAGCCCCCGCTGCCGCAGCGCGTCCGGCAGGCCAGCCTGGCGGCCGAGCTGCGGGTGCCCCCGCCGGCCCAGCCGCAGTGGGTCGAGCGGCCCGCCGCGGACACCCCGCCCGCGGGACCGTTCCAGCGCACCGAGCGCCCGGTACGGCGCTCGGGTGCGGCGATCGGCGCCTTCCAGCGGCAGTCCCGCGCCGCCCGGGCCCAGGACAGCGGCGAGCACCGCCTGCCCGCCACCCCGCCGGAGCCCTCCCCCGCCCCCGCGCCCGCCCCCTGGGCCCTTCCGGCCGCGGACCCCCGAACCACACGAACGGATGAGCAGTGATGAACCGCACGATCGCCACCCACCAGGACCTGGACTGGCTGCTGGACGGACTCGTCGACTCGGTGCCCGGGACCAGGAACGCCGTCCTCCTCTCCGACGACGGTCTCGTGGTCAGCCACTCCCGCACCATCGAGCGGGCCGACGCCGAACGCCTGGCCGCCGTCGCCACCGGCCAGCAGAGCCTGGCCCGCGGGGTCGGGGCGCTGTTCGACGGCGGCCCGGTGCACCAGGTGATCGTCGAGCTCGCCGAGTGCTGGCTGTTCGTCATCGCCGCCGCCCAGGGCACCCACCTGGCCGTGGTCGCCTCCCAGGAGGTGGACGCCGAGGTGATGTCCGTCGCGATGCACACCCTGGTGCAGCAGGTCGGCCAGAAGCTCACCACCCCGGTCCGCCACGAGGAGGCCCCCGGCGCCCCCGCCGCCCCGGCCTCCTTCGACGCCTTCGCCGCCCGGAACCGGGGCTGACCAGGGTGGAACCGTACGGGAACGACGCCTGGGGGGACGGCCGCGACGACGGCCGGCAGGCCGACCCGCGACCCGGTCCGGCCTCCGGTTCGCAGCCCGGCCCGCCGTCCGGCTCTCCGTCCGGCCCGCCCTCGGGCCGGCAGTCCGGCTGGGACGACTCCTGGCGGCGCGGCACCGTGCCGCACTGGAGCGAGCTGGAGGACGACGCGGAGGAGGAGACGGGCAGCATGGTGCGCCCGTACACGATCACCCGCGGCCGGACCGCGCCCGAGCGCGACGACCTCACCCTCATCACCGTGCTCACCACGGTCGAGGAGGAGGCCGACGCCGCCCTGGCACGGGGCAGCCGCGCCGGTGCCCGCGGCCTCCAGCCCGAGCACCGGCTGATCCTCGAACGCTGCCGGCGCCCGATCGCCGTCGCCGAGGTGTCGGCGGGCCTGGACCTCCCGGTCTCGGTCACCAAGATCCTGCTGGGCGACCTGGTCGCCCAGGGCCTGCTGAAGGCCCGGGCGCCGCTGTCGGTGGCCCGGGCCGCCGGCGGCGTGGACCTCGGCCTGCTCACGGCCGTACGCGAAGGACTCCGGAGACTCTGAACATGGCAACCCCCCACTCCGCCACCGACGCCCCCGCCGCCCCGGCCGCCGTCAAGATCCTGATCGCGGGCGGCTTCGGCGTGGGAAAGACCACCCTGGTCGGCTCGGTCAGCGAGGTCGCCCCGCTGCGCACCGAGGAGTACCTGACCCGGGCCAGCGTCGGCGTCGACGACCTGGCCGGCGTCGACCAGAAGACCACCACCACCGTCGCCCTCGACTTCGGCCGGATCACGGTCAGCCCCGAGCTGGTCGTCTACCTGTTCGGCACACCCGGCCAGGAGCGCTTCTGGTTCATGTGGAACGACCTGGTCAACGGCGCCCTCGGCGGGATCGTCATCGCCGACACCCGCCGGCTGGAGACCAGCTTCGCCTCCATCGACTTCTTCGAGAGCCGGGGCATCCCGTTCGTGGTCGCGATCAACTGCTTCCACAACACCAACACCCGCACCCCCGACGAGATCCGGGCCGCGCTCGACCTCGACCCGCAGGTGCCGATGCTGCTCGGGGACGTGCGCGAGCGCGCCTTCGGGCGGGACCTGCTGCTCGCCCTGGTCGACCACCTGATGGAGCTCGCCGCCACACCCGTCGGCTGAACCGGCCCCGGCCGGACCGGCATCCCGGCCGACCCTTCGCCTCGACCGCCGTGCCCGCTCGGCCGGACCGGCTCCGGCCGGGCCCCGCACCGCCCCCGCACCCCCGCACCTCCTGTGAACTTCCTTTCGGAGCCCCCCTCATGAACAGACCCCTGCGCGTCCTCGTCAACGGCGGCGGCATCGGCGGCCTCACCCTCGCGACCGCCCTCGCCGAGCGCGGCCACCAGGTCGACGTCGCCGAGCTGCGCGAGCAGTTGGAGGCCCTCGGCGTCGGCATCATCCAGCCGTCCAACGCCCTGCACGTGATGCGCGAGATCGGCGTCCTGGACGACTGCCTCGCCGCCGGCTTCGAGTGGGAGGTGCTGACCATCTGCGACCCGGCCGGCGCCACCCTCGCGAAGATCCCGCAGCCCCGGATGGGCGACGCCCCCTCCAACAACGGCATCCCGCGCCCCGCGCTGGCCCGCGTCCTCGCCGACGCCGCCGTCAAGGCGGGCGCCACCCTCCGCTTCGGCACCACCATCGGCACCCTGCGCGAGGACGCCCACGGCATCGAGGCCGCCCTCACCGACGGGCAGGTCGCCCGCTACGACCTGGTCGTCGGCTTCGACGGCATCGGCTCGCCGCTGCGCCGCCACCTGTACGGCGAGAAGTACGCCCCCGAGTACACCGGCTTCGCCAACTGGCGTGTGACCGTCCCGCGTTCGCCCGAGGTGCGGGGCGTGGTGATGTCCTCCGGCAACCTGAACGCGAAGGCGCTGCTCACCCCGATCAGCGCGGAGCAGATGTACCTGGGCTCGGTCTTCGCCGAGGCCGAGGACTTCCGCCCCGACCCGGAACGCGCCCACGAGCAGCTGCGCGAGCGGCTGGCCGGCTTCGGCGGCCCGATCGCCGAGGCGCTGGCGCAGATCACCGACCCGGCCGCCGTGGTCTACTCGCGGATCTCCCAGGTCACCGTCGAGGAGCCCTGGCACGTCGGCCGGATCGTCCTGGCCGGCGACGCCGCCCACGCCTCCACCCCGCACCTCGCCCAGGGCGCCGCGATGGCCGTCGAGGACGCGCTCGTGCTCGCCCAGAGCCTGGACGCGGAGGACACCGTCCCGGCCGCCCTCACCGCCTGGGAGGCCCGCCGCCGCCCGCGCGCCATGTGGGTCCAGGCCCTGTCCCGGGCCGTCCTCAAGCAGGAGACGGGCACCGCGACCACGCCGGAGGAGGACGAGCTGCTCAAGGTCGGCATCCCCGGCGCGGCGCACGTCCTCGTGCAGCCGTACTGACGGCCCGCGGATTCAGCGGCGCGCTTCGGCGCGCCGCTGGGTCTGCCAGGTACTGACGCGGTGGATGGTGTGGACGATGATCGCTCCGGCGACCACGTCGAGCACCGCGCTGGTGGTGGACAGGGTCACGAGCCGGCGCAGGTCGTCGACCGTGTCGAACTCGTCCTTGAGCAGGTTCGTGTACCCGTTGCCCACGTAGGTTCCGACCAGCAGCGCTCCCCACCACACGGCGAGCCGCGCCCGGGGAGCCGGCCGCCCGGGCGCACTCGCCTTCCAGACGTCCGAGACGACCTGGTACGGCACCCAGAGGTTCGCCACCGGGGTGATCCAGCCCGCGAGCACCCAGGCCCGCGCCCGGCGCTGGCTGCCCGGGCCGCCCAGCGCCTCGGCGTTGAGCCGGGCCCGCCACATCCACACGGCGAACACCGCGTAGACCGGGACGAGCAACAGGAACCACCGCGGCCCCCTGACGGAGTCCCAGAAGTCGGCGGCCGCCGTGAACTCCGCCTCCGTCGCCCTGCCCGCGAGGGCGTCCTGGACGACCAGGTAGACGCGCCAGTCGGCCGCGGCGAGCAGTATGTCCCCCGCCACCATCGCGAGGATCAGCAGCGACGCCGCGGCACCCCATCCGACCACGGCCCTGTGCTGCTTCGACCTGTCCATGCTTCCCCCTCTTCCTGTCGGGTCACCGATTCACCACAGACCGGCCAGCTGCAGCACCCGGTAGCCGAGCCAGCCCGGCAGGGTCAGCGCGACGGCCAACCCCACGCCCGTCAAGTCCGCCTTCCTCGTCGCGAGTTGGGCTCGCCAGGTCATCGTCCGCCGGGGCCGCCACCCGGTGGCCGCCAGGGCCGTCCGGATGGCGTGGGCCAGGTGCACCGTGGGCGTCTGCGGCGTGGTGAGGCCCACCCGCTCCATCCACGCCCACGGTCCCTTGCGTTCCACCACCGGGAACACCCGGGGCGTCCAGTGGCCGTCGAAGGCGATCACGGCGCCGATCCAGTGCTCACCCGTGACCGCCTCCCTCGGCAGCACCGGGGTGGGCAGGCCCTCGTTCAACTGGTCGGCCAGCTCGGACAGTCCGCGCGGGGCCAGCAGGACGAGCTTCCCCGGCGGCTGGGTGGCCCGCGCCTCGCCGATCTCCCAGCGCAGCCCCTCGCCCTTCCCCAGGCGCAGGACGATCAGCTGGGACAGGTCCATCAGCCGCCGCACGGTGCCCTGCCAGTCGTCGAGCGGCAGGTAGAACCGGGCCGCGCCCAGGAGGGGCAGGGGTTCCCCCGGCCGCCCCACCGCGATCACCGGTCCGACGGCGCCCAGCGCGGCGGCGAACTGCTCCTCCCGGCTGTGGAGGTTGATCTCCGCCCCGTCGTCCACCCGGGCGGCGGTCGCGTCGTCGTCGAAGCTGCGCAGGTAGAGCACCGGCCTGCGCCCGTCCCGCAACAGGGCCTGGGCCGCCCCGCGGGCGGCGAGCGGGCGGGTGCGGCGCAGGATCAGCAGTCCCGCCGCCCCGGCCGCCACTCCGCCGACCAGCACCCCGAACGACACCGTCAGGCCCATGCCCTCGCCCCGCTCCGAGACGGCGACGGCAGCGGTGCCGCCCCCGAACAGCAGGTACCCGGCGCCGTTGGCGATCCGGACGGCCCGCCGCCACCGTGGCTGTCGCGCGCCGAAGCGGTCGACGAGCCCGACGAGTTCGGCGACCCCGGACCGGCGCCGGTGCCGCAGCCACAGGGCGGGCCCGAGCAGTGCCAGGGCGATCGCCCCGCACCAGAGCGCACCGGCCCTGCTGGCCTCGACATCCACCCCCATGCCGACGTTGACCAGCAGGTGCAACGCCACGTAGGCGGCCACGACCGCAGTCGCCGTGATCCACCGGGCGAACATCCGTAGACGGGACGACATTCTCAGCCCACCCCCGACCGCTTGAGCAGGACGCCTCAATCGGATACCGCAACCGACCGATCATCATGCGCGCACGATCGGTTACGGTTTGGCGCCGAACACCAGAACGGGGGCGGTCCGAAGCCCGACGGGGAGCGTGGCGAACGCACCGGCCACGCGGGGCCGGTACGGATCAACCCGCCGAGCGGAGCGGCGCAGGACCGGCCGAGGGCACCGGACGGGCCACCGGCGCCGGGCGGCTGATCTGGTCCCGGCGGTCCCACACCGCCTTGGAGACGCGGGCGAGCAGGCGGGCCGCCGGGTCGGTGCGGTCCGTGCCGTCGGCGAGCGGGCCGGTGTAGCAGACGGCGATCAGGTAGGGCGGGCAGTCGGCCGGCTGGACGAGGCCGACGCCGAGCCGGGCGCCGGGGACCCAGCCGTTCTTGAAGGCGATCCGGGTGTTGGAGGGGAGGCCGGCGGCCAGGTCCACCCGGAACTCGTTGCACTCGAGGAGGGCGAGGAGTTCGGGCTCCCCGGCGAGCGAGCGCAGCAGCCGGACCAGGTCGCGGGCCGTCACCCGGTTGTGCACGCCCTGGGCGCGCGCCGCGTAGTCCTCGATCCCGCGCGGGGTGGAGCTGTGGGTGGCACCGGCGCGGCGCCACACCTCGGTGACGGCCTGCTGGGTGGTGCGGGCCAGGCAGATGTTGGTGGCCAGGTTGGAGGAGTGGGTGATCATCCGCTCGGCGAGCAGCCGGAGCGGCACGTGGGTGCCGACCAGTTCCCAGGGCAGCGGATCGCTGTCCCAGTCCGGGTCGTTGCCGAACTCGCCGCCCACGACGGACTCGAAGCGGTTCACCACCGGCACCTCGGCGTCGAGGTTCGCCCCGCCACGGCAGAGCGCGGCGAGCACCGCGACCTTCATCGTGCTGGCGGCGTCGTGAAGTTCGTCCGGATTGTGGACGAACACCGGCTCCGCTTTTCCCGCCCAGGGGGCGACCACCACAGAGAGCATGGAGGAAGGGTAGGGGAGGTCGGGGCCGGAGCTCGACGGTTGCGGCGTACGACACGAAACCGCCTCCGCCGCCATGACGGACCGTCAGTCGCCGGGCGGCAGGGCCAGGGGCTTCCTGAGCAGCCACTGTCCGGCCGTCCGCCGGGGCCGGCGCACGACCACGCGGCCGTGGCGCTTCCTGCCGACCAGTTCGATCCGCAGCGTGACCGGCGCACCGTGGTCCTGAGCCCGGCGGTTCCTGATCCGGCTGAACTCCAGGGCCAGGCCGTCGGCGTCGACCACGATGCCCGGCCCGGTGATCAGGGTCAGGGTCTTGCCCTCCATGTCCAGGTCGATCTGCAGGGTGTCCTGCGTGATCACCGCCTCGGTGAAGTCGAGCGTCACGTCGCACCACTCCACGAAGAGCTCCAGGCGGCGCGGCACCACCCAGCGCCCCTCCCGCCTGACCCGGCTCCACCGCTGGTCGACCGTCAGGACGTCCTTGACCTCCGCCACCACCCCGCCGGGGGCGAGCGAGACGGGCGGCAGGTCGGTGGTGAGTCCGGCCAGGTCGCCGATCGTCCGCGCGGACAGGGCGGCCTCCAGGCGCTCGTCCAGCTCCTCCGAGGTCAGCCGGCCGTCGCCCGCCGCGATGCGCAGCAGCTCGGCCACCCGGTCCCGGTCGGCGTGGGAGGCCCGCATCGCGGACTCCTGGCCGCGGGCGGCCTGCTGCCCTGCGGCGGGCACGATCTCTCCCGGCATACTTCCCGTCCTGAACTCGGCGTTGGTCTTCGCGCGTTGGGGTCAGCGGCGCGGACAGGAACTCACGATATATCGCGATAGGGTTTCCCGCCAGACCGGTTCCGCGGGGCCGTTCAGCGGGGCCCGTTCAGCGGGCGGGCTCGCCCGCCGCGGCCCGCGGCTCGACCAGCATGCGGATGTCGTCGGCGGCCCAGAGCACGAACCGCTCGACCGGGACCACCCGGTGGCCCGGCTCCGGCCGGAAGCGCAGCCGCTTGAGCAGCACGGCCAGCAGCACCTGGGCCTCCACCACGGCCAGGCCCTCCCCCTCGCAGGCGCGCGGCCCCAGTCCGAACGGGATCCAGGCCAGCCGGGGCCGCCCCGCCGACTCCTCGGGGGTGAACCGCTCGGGCCGGAACCGCTCCGGCTCGGGCCAGTACGCGGGGTTCAGGTGGACGGCCCGGATCGGGAGGAAGACCACCGCCCCGGCGGGGACGACGTACCCGCCGACGGCCAGCGGCCCGGTGGTCAGCCGGGCGCCGTAGGGGCCGGGCGGGTACCGGCGCAGGGACTCGCGCAGGACCATCCCCAGGTACGGCAGCCGGCGCAGGTCGGCGTGGTCGGGCACCGGGCGGTCGCCGAGGACGCGGTCGAGCTCCTCGGTGACGCGCGCGGCCGCCGCCGGGTGGGCGGCGAGCAGGTGCAGGGTCCAGGAGACGGCGACGCCCGTGGTGTGGTGGGCGGCCAGCATCACCGCGAGGACGGTGTCGCGGATCCGCGCGGGGCTCTCCCCGGCCTCGACGAGGGCGCCGATCAGGTCGCTGCGGTCCCCACCGCTGCCGCCCCCACCGCTGCCGCCCCCGCCGCTCCGGCCGCCGGGGTGGCCCCGGTGGTGCGCGGCGATCACCCGGTCGACCGTCGCCCGCAGTCGGGCGAGCGCCCGGGCGGCCCGTTCGGCGCGCTGCTCCGGGGGCTGCTCGGACGGCACCCGGTAGAGGCGCTCCAACTGGTCGGTGAGCACCGCCTCGAAGGCCTCGACCACACCCTCCGGGTCCTCGGTCCCCCCGTCGGGGTCCTCCGTCCCGCCGTCCAGGGCGTAGCCGCAGATCATCCGGAGCGAGAGCCCGGTGAGTTCCCGCTGGAGCTCGACGGCCTGACCGGCGGGCAGGGCGGCCCAGCGGTCGGCGAGCCCGGTCGCCAGGGCGGTGAAGCGGGCGAAGTGCCGTTCGTGCGACGGCCGTCCGGCGAGGACGGTGAGCAGCAGCCGGCGCCACGGGCCGTGCTCCCCGGCCGGGAGCACCTGGAGGTTGCCCGCCTCGAACAGCGGGTCCAGGAACGAGAACAGCCCCGGCGGGCGCTCGTCGAGGTGGGCCACGGCCTCCAGCAGCACCGGGTCGGCGATCGACACCGCGGTCTCGGCCCCCGGCAGTTGGAACCGCACGACGGGCCCGTACTCGGCGTGCAGCCACAGCTGGTAGTCGTGCAACCCGCCCGCCCGCGCGATGGCGCCCACCCCGCCGTCCGCTCTCGGCTCGGGACCGGGGATCTGCATCGGACCTCCTGGGGTGTCTTCCGGGGATCGTTCCGCGGTGCCTTTGTACGAACCGGGGCCTTCCCGTGCCACGGGACGGCTGGGGCGGTGTTCCGTACGGAGCACCGCCCCGGCCCCTTTCCGTCGCGCGGCCGGCGGGCCGGCGCCAGTTGACGACGCACCTCAGTTGACGAAGTGCCTCAGTTGACGAAGTAGCTGAACCCGACCGTCGCCGCGGTCATCCCGGCTGCCACCTCCCGCGTCACCGTCCCCTGACAGTTCGGCGCGGAATACACGTCGACCGTCACGTTCGTGAGGTTCTCGACGACCACCGGCGACACGGTCGGGTAGCACCCCCGCGCCGGATTCTGGTGCGTCACACCGTTCACCACCAGAACCCCCGTAGCCGCCTGTGCGGGCACGGCGAGTGCGAGCACTCCGGCGGCGGCCAGCATCCCGACCGCGGCAATCCGACGACGCATGACTGTTCTCCCTTCCGAGGGCGCACATCGGTTACGGCACCCTTCCGGGCCATGAATTCCCCCACCGCCCTGTCCATGTCAGAAATCCCGCCGCAAATCCCCCGAACCGAGGACAATGCCCGACGCGGCATTCGCCCGCGGTCCGCCGGGAGTGGAAAGTCGGACCCGCCGACTTTCCGCGTCCTTCCACGCTCTTCCGCAAAGGACGGGACGACCGCATGGCGGGGGTCACGACTGCTCGGGGAGCCCGCTTCCGGCGGTCGGCAGCGCCCGGACGGCGTCGGCGATCTCGGCGCGCAGCCCGTCGAGGGTGTGGTCGGGGCCGAGGATCATGCGGCGGAGCTGGGGCATGGCGAGGCTCCAGCCGACCATGCCGAGCGTGAGGAACAGCCGCGCGCGGGCCTCGTCGCCGTCACCGCCGCTGTCGCCGTCGTCGCCGCTGCCCGCCGGCCGCGCCGCCCGGATCTTGTCCTGGTAGTGGCGGGTCCGGTCCGCTTCCCCCGGAACGGGCTGGTCGCCGAGCTCGAGGGCCTCCCAGAGCAGCAGCCGCAGGGCCTCCGGGTGGTCGCGGTGGTAGTCGAAGAGCCGCTCGGCGTACGCCGCCAGGTCCTCGTCGCCGGGCGGGACGGCCTGGGCGAGGTCGGCCATGAGGCGCTCCAGGACGGCGGCGAAGAGCCTGTTCTTGTCGCCGAAGTAGTCGTAGATCGCCCGCTTGTTGGCCTGGGCCTGGGCGGCGATGCGGTCCACGCGGGCGCCGGCCACGCCGTACGCGGCGAATTCGGTGGCCGCCGCCGTGAGGATCCGCTCTTTGGTTGCCGTCGAGTCGTACGCCATGGGCCGATGGTAACGAACCGGTTCGTTTGACGATCCCGCGACGGTCTGGCACGCTCACGGCGAGCATTCGAACCATCTAGTTCGTTCGGTTGGAGTCATGATGCCCCGGATCGATCCGGCTGTCCTGCCCGAGCCCGAGCCACCCGCGGCCCCCGCGCCACCCGGGCCCACGCCGCCCGCGACGCTGCCACCGGAACCCGTATCCCGGCCCGCCGCCGAGGGCCGGCGGCTGCCCCTGGTGATGGCGCTGGCCTGCGGCGTCAGCGTGGCCAACGTCTACTTCCCGCAGGCCCTCACCCCGCTCGTCGCCGACGGCCTCGGCATCGCACCGGGCACCGCGGCGAACCTCGCCACGGTCACCCAACTCGGCTACGCCGCAGGGATCTTCCTGCTGGTCCCGCTCGGCGACCGGCTCCCCCGCCGCCCGCTGATCACCGTGCTCCTGGTCGTGACGGCCTGCGCGCTGCTGGCCGCCGGGCTCGCCCCGGCCGCCGGCCCGCTGGTCGCGGCCGGCGCGGTCGTCGGCCTCGCCACGGTGGTCCCCCAGCTGCTCATCCCGCTGGCCGCCGGCCTGGTCGCACCCGACCGGCGCGGCGCCGTGATCGGCACCCTCCAGGGCGGCCTGATCGGCGGCATCCTGCTGGCCCGCACCTTCGGCGGCGTCCTCGGCGAACAACTCGGCTGGCGCGCCCCCTACCTGGCCGCCGCCGCCCTCACCGCGCTGCTCGCCCTCGCCCTCGGCCTGGCCCTGCCCGCCACCCCGCCCGCCGTCCGCGACCGGTACCCGGCCCTGCTCGCCGACACCGTCCGGCTGCTGCGCACCGAACCCACCCTGCGCCGCTCCGCACTCGGCCAGGCCGCGCTCTTCGGCGGCTTCAGCGCCACCTGGACCGCGCTCGCCCTGCTGCTGACCGGCCCGTCCTACCGGCTCGGCGCCCAGGCCCTCGGCCTGCTGGCCCTGATCGGGGCGGCGAGCATGTTCTGCGCCCCGGCCGCCGGCCGCCGGGTCGACCGGCACGGCCCGGACCGGGTCAACGCCTGGTGCACCGGCGCCACCCTCGCCGCGGCCGCGGTACTCGCCGCCGGCGGCACCGGCGGCGCGACGGGCCTCGTCGCACTGGCCGCCGGCCTCCTGCTGCTGGACCTGGCCGTGCAGTGCGGCCAGGTCGCCAACCAGGCCCGGATCTTCGCACTGCGCCCGGAGGCCCGCAGCCGGCTCAACACCGCCTACATGACCTGCTCGTTCCTCGGCGGCAGCGCCGGCTCCTGGCTCGGCATCCGCCTCCACGCCCAGCTCGGCTGGCCGGGGGTGTGCGGCCTCGTCGCGCTCACCGCGGCCGCCGCCCTGGCCGCCCTGCGGACCGGGGTCAGGGCCGGGGCCGGTCGCTGAGCCGCTTCCAACCGCTTCCACCAAACCACCACGTCACCGTGTCACCACATCCCGAAGGAGTTCCCATGACGTTCCCGGCCATGCCGCCCGCCGTCCTCCAGTTCTTCCGCGCCTCCCAGGAGGGCGACGCCGACGCCTGGGCGGGGTCCTTCGCCGAGGACGGCGTCTTCCACGACCCGGTCGGCGCGCCGCCGATCACCGGCCGCCCCGCGATCCACGCCTTCATCTCCTCCGTCCTGCCCGGCTTCCGCCCCTTCCTCGGGCTGACGCCGCTGGAGGCGCACACCGTCGGCAGCCACGTCGCCGTCTCCTGGCGGGGCGCGGCCGTGGCCCTGGACGGCAAACCGGTCAACTGGTCCGGCATCAACGTCTACGAGCTGGACGACACCGGCCTCATCCGCGAGGCCCGGGCGTACTTCAACAGCGCCGTCTTCCAGGCCCAGCTCACCGGCTGACCGTCCGGGGCGGGGCGGAGAGGCGGCCCCCCCCCCGAA
>NZ_JBHUAL010000064.1:0-30383 GCF_042789775.1 Kitasatospora sp. NPDC056800
CCGCTCGGGCGGCGCCACGGAGCCGTTCCGCGGTCCGGGCGCTACCACGCGGCGACGGCGGCCTCCACGGGCCGCTCCGGCGGCCGGAACGGCCCCCAGGTGAACGCGGGCAGCCAGGCCTCCGGCGCGGTGCTCCAGGCCAGGCCGGAGACCTGCCCGACCGTCCGCCGGCCGGTGAGCGAACGGAGCAGGTCGTGGCGGTGCCCCTGGAGGACGGCGGCCGGCTCGCCGTCACCGGCCTGCCACTCGGCGCCCGCCGTCCGGATGCGCAGCGCCGGAAGCCCGTGGGAGCGCACCGAGTTGGCGAAGCCCCGGACGACCAGGTCCAGGGCCGAGGGGTACGACGGCTGGTCCGCGACCACCGGCGCCCGGAGCGCGCCGCGCAGGTCGAGCTCGTGGGTGAACGCGTCCATCATCATCATGGTGTGCCGCAGCTGCGGCGTGTCCGAGAGCACCCGCTCCACCGGGCCGTCCAACCGCGACCACTCCTCGAGCAGGCCGGCCAGGCCGGTGCCGGACTCGGCGTGCGGCACCTCCCACAGGTTGCCGGGCGCGTCGGCGGCCACCGTCCGGCAGACCTCGACCAGGTGGCCGAGCAGGTCCAGGACGGTCCACCCGGGACAGGCGGGGACCGGGACGCCGGCCGCCCCGGGCCGGGCGGCGAGCAGCAGTTCGGTGATGTTCCGCCGGGACCGGCGGTAGGCCACCCAGTCGGGCGCCCGGTCCCAGAGCGGCTCGGGCGGGGCCTCGTCCTGCTGGTGACGCGTGTTCATGCGCGCACTCCTTCGATGGGACGGCCTGGACGGGGAACGGACCCGACGGCGCCGGGGACCAGCTCCCGCACGGCCCCATTCCACCGCGCCGCCGGGGATTTCGACAACACGGTCCGCGGCACCCCCGGGCGCGGTTTCCGAGGCCTTTCGACGGCCTGGCCGAGGAAACCTCAGGTGAGGAAAGGCCGCTTCGTGAAAGGGAGTTCGGGTAGCGACGGTCATCCGGCCGAAAAGAACGCAACCGCGGAGATGCGGCCGCCCCCGCCGCCCCCGGAGCATGGAGGGGCCGTCATTCAGGACGCTGGGCTGGGAGGGATCGTGCCGACGACCTTCGGATCATTGCGCCGACTGGTGCTGACACCGTCACTGGCCTCGGTGGCCTTCGCCGGAAGGGGCTTCCCGGTGACCCCCACGGCCGCCACCGAACGCCTGGAGGCGGTGCCCCAGGCGGTGGTCTGCGGCTTCGAGTGGGGCATCGACGCCCGCAGTCAGTGGGAGGTCGAGCGCCGGCTGCGCCTGGTCGACCCGGAGCAGCGCGGATTCGCCTACGAGGGCGCCACGATGGCCTTCACCGTCCTGGACGCGACGGGCCGGGGCAGCCGCACCCGCGACCTGCTGGCCGGGCCGGGGCAGCCGCACATCTTCCTGGCGTACATCGGCATCGGCTTCGCCATGGCGCGCCTGCCGCGGCCGCTGTGGCGCAAGGTGCTGCCGGACCTGGCCGGGACGCCGTACCACCCGACGATGAGCTGGCTGGCGGTCGACGGGTACGGCTTCGACCTCGCCTACTTCGGCACCCGGCGCTGGGTGGACGAGCAGCGCGAGGTGAAGCCGTACCCGTGGCAGGGCGCGCCGGAGTACTTCCGGCGGGCCGTCGACCAGGGCATCGGGCGGGCGCTGTGGTTCATCCACGGCGGGGTGCCGGAGCAGGTGGCCGTCGCGGTGCGGAGGTTCCGCGCCGACCGGCGGGCCGACCTGTGGAGCGGGGTGGGACTGGCCGCGACCTTCGCCGGCGGCGCCACGGCGGACGGCCTGGCCGTCCTGCGCGGGGAGGCGGGGGAGCACCGGGCGGAGCTCGCCCAGGGTTCGGTGTTCGCCGCGAAGGCGCGCGCGTACGCGGGCTTCGTGCCCGCGCACTGCGAGGCCGCCGCCACGGCCCTGACCGGCCTGTCGGTCGACGGGGCCGCGAAGCTGGCCGACGACTGCGCGGTGGACGAGCCCGCCGCGGCCGGCCGTGCCCAGGGCGCCGCCGCCGGACCGCCGGCGTACGAGCTGTGGCGGGCCAACGTGCGGACGCACTTCCGTGCCGCCGGGCAGCCGGACCGGCCCCGGCCGCCCGCGGCGGCCCCCGCGAACTGAGCAGGTGCGGAGAAGCCCCGCCGGAGCCGGCCGGGCACCATCCGCGTGGCAGCGCACCGACGTGAGGAAGACCTGAGAGGAGAATGGCGTGCCCAGTGCATGGCGAACGCTCCGACGACGCGTTCTCACCCCGAGCACCTCGGAGACCCTACTGGAGAAGCGCGGCTTCCACCGGAAGTCACCGGACGCCCAGCACCTGCTGGAGTCGGTCGGCGGGCGGTTCCTGGAGGGCTACGCGTACGCGATGGAGGCCCGGGACCCGGCGGCGGCGGAGCTCCGCCTGGAGGGCGTTCCGGCCCCGTTCCGCGGATTCGCCTACGAGGGCGCCGGCATGGGCTTCGCCGTGCTCGACGGGCTGCCGCTGTCCGGCCGCGGCTCGGTGGGGCGCTTCCTCGCCGGGCGGGGCGCGGACCACGTCTACATGGTCTATGTCGGGATCGGCTGGGCGATGGCCCGGCTGCCGAGGTTCCGCTGGCCGGACGTCGACGGGCTCGACCCGCTGCTGCGCTGGCTCGTGCTCGACGGGTACGGCTTCCACCAGGCGTACTTCCGTACCGCCCGGTACGTCCACGAGCAGTACCGCGAGCCGGCCTTCCCCTGGCCGGCCGGTGACACGCCGTCGTACGCCGGCCGCGCGATCGACCAGGGCATCGGCCGGGCCCTGTGGTTCGTCGGCGGCACCGACGCGGACCTGGTCGCGACCATGATCGAGAAGTTCCCGGAGTCCCGGTGGTCCGACCTCTACAGCGGGGCCGGACTGGCGGCCACCTACGCCGGGGGCGCGGACGAGGCGGAGCTGCGGGCGTTCCGGGACCGGGCCGGACCGCACCGGGCCATCGTCGCGCAGGGCAGCGCGTTCGCGGCCGAGGCCCGGCTGCGGGCCGGTCTGCTGGTCCCGCACACGGAACTGGCGACCCGGGTCCTCTGCGGCATGGGACCGGAGGAGGCGGCCAGGGTCACCCGGGACGTCCGGCCGGCCGGGCCGGTGCCGGGCGCGCTGCCCGCGTACGAGGTGTGGCGCCGGGCCGTCGCCGACCGCCTGGCGAACGACGGGGGGTGCTAGCCGTGCCCGCGACCCGCCGGGTGCCGCCCGGCCCGCCGCGCCGGGCCGCTCCGGTCCTGCTGCGCAGGCTGGTGGGGGACCGGCTGGAGCTGATGCGCTCCGCCGCGCGGGAGTACGGCGACGCGGTCCGGATCTCCATCGGCCCCAAGACGCTCTACTTCTTCAACCACCCCGAGCACGCCAAGCACGTGCTCGCGGACAACGCGGCCAACTACCACAAGGGAATCGGCCTGGTGCAGGCCCGACGGGCCCTCGGCAACGGCCTGTTGACCAGCGAGGGCGAGCTCTGGCGCAAGCAGCGCCGGCAGATCCAGCCCGCCTTCCAGCACAAGCGGATCGCCCGGCAGGCCGGGGTCGTCGCGGAGGAGGCGGTCAAGCTGGTCGGCCGGCTGCGGGCGCACGAGGGCGGCGGGCCCGTCGACGTGGTCCACGAGGTGACGGCGCTCACCCTCGGGGTGCTCGGCCGCACGCTGCTGGACGTCGACCTCGGCGCCTTCGAGGCGGTCGGCCACGACTTCGAGGCCGTGCAGGACCAGGCGATGTTCGACATGGTCACCATGGGCGCGGTGCCCTCCTGGGTGCCGCTCGCCAAGCAGCTGCGCTTCCGGCGGGCCCGGCAGGACCTGCAGCGGGTGGTCGACCGGCTGGTCGCGGACCGGACCGCCCGCGACGGCGGGCGGAGCACGGGCGACGACGCGCTGTCCCGGCTGATCACGGCCACCGCGGAGGAGCCCGACCCCCGGGTCGGCCGGCAGCGGATGCGCGACGAACTGGTCACCCTGCTGCTCGCCGGCCACGAGACCACGGCGAGCACCCTCGGCTGGACCTTCCACCTGATCGACCGGCACCCCGAGGTGCGGGAGCGGCTGCACGCCGAGGCCGTCGAGGTGCTCGGCGACCGGCTGCCCGAGTTCGAGGACCTGCACCGCCTCCGGTACACCTCCAGGGTGGTGGACGAGGTCATGCGGCTCTACCCGCCGGTGTGGATCCTCCCGCGGCAGGCGCAGGCGGACGACGAGGTGGGCGGCTACCACGTGCCGGCCGGCGCCGACGTCCTGATCTGCCCGTACACCCTGCACCGCCACCCCCGCTTCTGGGACGCGCCCGAGCAGTTCGACCCGGAGCGCTTCGACCCGGACCGGGCCACGGACCGGCCGCGCTACGCCTACATCCCGTTCGGGGCGGGGCCGCGCTTCTGCGTCGGCAACCACCTCGGGCTGCTGGAGGCCGTCTTCACGATCGCCGTGGTGGCCCGGGACCTCCGGCTGGTCAAGGTGCCCGGCCACCGGGTGACGCCCGAGCCGATGCTGTCGCTGCGGGTGGCCGGCGGCCTGCCGATGACCGTGCACCCGGCCGGCTGAGGCCCGCACCCTCCGTCGCGGCCCGGATCCCCCCGCAGAGGACCTCCGCGGGGGGATCCGGGCCGTAAGGACCTCGCCGTCCGTCGGGTCTTCACCGTCCTGTCGGGGCGGGCGGCGGCTCAGGCGCTGTCGGCCCGGGGGGCCTCGGCGACCTGGGACAGCTCGTTGAACGCCGTCGACCGCACGTCCAGCAGCGCCAGCAGGACCGGTGGGTCCAGGGCCCGGATCGGGCGCAGCCGCAGTTCCATCGGCAGCAGCGGCACGTCCGGCCGCACCTCGATCGGTCCGACCGATCCCACCGAGACCTCGCCGTCGCCGGTCAGCACCTCGTCGAAGGAGACGGGGACGGAGTGCGCCAGCAGGTACCAGGTGCCGCTCGGCACCCGGTCGAGCAGGAAGGCCCCGGGACGGGGGAGGACGCAACAGGCGGCCGGCCGTCCCTCCGGGATCCGGGTCGGGAAGAGTCCGACGAACACCCGGCCGAGGTCCCCCGCGACCGAGGCCCGGATCTCGCCCCGGAACGTCGAGAGTTCCGCGCCGCGGCCCCGGCCGTGTAAGTCGACCTCGATCCGGGGAGTGAAGCCCCGGAGCTGACGGAACATCGTGGGGGAGGCGCCGACGCTGCTGGTGAACCGGGAGCTGAACGTGCCGACGCTGTTGTACCCGACCCGGTGGCTGATCTCCGTCACGGTGAACGTCGTCTCGATGAGGAGGCGTTTCGCGGTCTCCAGGCGTATGGCGGAGAGGAATCGCCGTGGCGAGACCCCGGTCATCCGTTGGAACTCACGGGAGAAATGGAATTTGCTGTACATGGCCGCCTGCGCCATATCGTCTATGGTCAGCAGCTCGCCGATGTTCTCGTGCATGGTCTCGATGGCCCGGGTCACGGCTTGCTCGATGGCAGATTTCATGATCGACTCCAGGTTCTCTGCTGTACATGCGAATGAACAGAAATTCCGCCCGTGCGATGGTCGGGTACGAAAGTCGCGGCCGTGGTTTCCGGGCCGGCGGTCAGAGAGGCCATGGCATGCGAAGGCGTCCCCCGCCGGAAAGGGGAGGACGAAAGGGGGCCGCCGCCATAACGAGAGACGACGTTATCAGTTGGTGCATGACAAGTGCAATGGCGCGTTGGCACATTCCGTTGGCATGTCTGAAAGTTGAGATGCCGGGGGGGTTCGTATGTTTGAACCCGATTGTCAAGGGCGATTGCCGGAACGGGCGGGATCGGGTGCGCACCACCGCCGACCCGCGGTGGGGGATGGTGCGCCCACGGGTCAACGCCGCCGCGCGGCCGCCGGGTTGAGGCCACCGAAGCCGATCAACGCTCCTCAGCAACGCAGGAGATGCGGAGGTGGAGGTATTGCCCGGACGATGCCAAAGTCGCGTATGCGAATCGGGGTCGGCCGGTGCGTCGGGCCCGTTTTTTCGACGACCACCTGAGGAGATGCCGGTGGGCTCGCGTATCCCAGATCAGCAGGATTACCGCACCATGACGCTCGAGGCGTTCGCGGACACGATCGTCCCGGGGGAGAAGCGCTCCCCCGACGACCGGGCCGTGGCCGGCGCCTCGACCGGAGGCGGCGCGGTGCAGGCAGGCGCCATCGAACTGCTGGAGACGCCCGCGACCGGGCTCTCGAACGCCCTGGACGACTACGAGCAGGCGCTCAACCGCCACGCCCGCGCCTACGCGCAGGAGCACGGCCGGCCGCTCGACGACGCGGTGCCGCCGTTCGTCGCCCTTCCGTTCGCGGACCGCACCGGCCTGGTGCGGACGCTGACCGGCCCGGACCACCCGGAGCGCGAACTGTGGGTCCTGCTGGCGCTGTTCAGCAACATGGCCTACGACACCGCCGCCCACCTGCACACCGCGGACGCGATCGCGGCGGGCCACCCCGGTCTCACGGCGATGGGGTTCATGGACCCGGACGCCGATGGCCTGTGGCGGTTCTCCGACTTCTCGTACCGGCGGCAGCTGGCCGAACCCCACCCGGGCACCACGTCCACAGGGAGCCCCGCATGACGAGCACCGAGAGCACCGACGTCCTGATCGTCGGCAGCGGCTTCGGCGGCGCCATCGCCGCCTACCACCTGGCGGCCGGCGGCGCGCGGGTCACCGTGCTGGAGCGCGGCCCGTGGCTGGAGGCGCCCGACTTCGAGCACGACTTCCTGCTCGGGTCCTCGTACACCCGCATCTTCGACTTCGTGGTCGGCGACGGCATGAGCCTGCTCGGCGGGAACTGCGTCGGGGGCGGCAGCGTGGTGTACTTCGCCGCGATGCCGCGCGCGCCCCGGTTCGCCTTCGAGCGCCGCGGCGGCATCGGCCGCCGGATGTGGCCGGCGGCCATCACCAGGGACACCCTCGACCCCTGGTACGACCGGGTGGCCGAGGCGCTGCCGATCACCCAGCAGGACTGGAACGACGTCACCTACGCGGGCGGCCTGTTCGCCGCCGCCTGCGACCACGCGGGGCGCACCGCCAACCCCGTCCCGGCCGCCATCGACCGGGCGAAGTGCACCAACTGCAACTGGATGATGTCCGGTTGCCGCTTCGACGCGAAGCGGTCGCTGCTGCTGAACTACCTGCCCGCCGCGCTCGCGCACGGGGCCGAGATCCGGCCGTTGCACGAGGTGCAGCGGCTCTCCCGGACGGACGGCGGCGGCTACCGGGTGCACTACGAGGTCGTTGACGACACGGACTACCGGGTGCACGTCGGCAGCGGCACGATCGACGCGAAGATCGTCGTGCTCGCGGCCGGCGCCGGCGCCACCCCGGTGATCCTCCAGCGCTCCGAGGCGGACCTCGGCACGATGCCCTCCGCCGTCGGCCGCTACTTCTCCGGCAACGGGGAGCGCCTCAACACGGCCGTCGTCGACGAGGACCGGGCCCGCGACCTGCTCGGGCTCAAGCGCTCCGACGGCCTGGCGTTCGGGGCCAACCAGATCGGCAAGGGGCCGGTCGTGGCGAGCTGGGACAACCTCGACGGCTCGCTCCCGGAGCACTCGCGGTTCTCCCTGGAACAGCTCTACTTCCCGCCCGGGTTCGGCACCATCCTGGCGCAGGTGCCCGACGCGACCGGCCCCGGCTGGTTCGGTGTGGAGAAGAAGGAGATGGTCCGGCGGTGGCAGTCCTGGCTGACCGTCTTCACCATGGTCGAGGACGACAACGAGGGCGTCTTCGGCCCGCCGCCGGCCACCGGCAACGCGGACCGGATCTCCCAGCAGATGCTCGGGCGCGGACCGATCAGGTACCGGCCGACCGAGAACACCCTGCGCGGCTGGGCCGAGTCGGACGCCGTGGTGAAGGACATCCTGGAGCGCGACGGCCTGGCCCGCGTCATGCCGTGGACCAACGACCTGGTGGGCGCCTACACCGTGCACCCGCTGGCGTCCTGCCGGATCGGCGACGACCCGGGGACCTCGGCGCTCGACGACCGGCACGAACTCCGCGACCACCCGGGCATCTTCGTCACCGACGGCTCCGCCGTCCCGGGAGCGCTCACCGTCAACCCCGCGCTGACCATCTCCGCGCTCGCCGAACGCGCGGTCCCCGGCATCGTGCGCGCAGCGCGGGAGCGCGGCGTGAACGTCCGGTACGGCGCGCCCTCGCCGGACGGCGGGACCAGCGGACGGCGCGGGGTGCGGACGCAACTGCCCGGCCTGACGCGGCCTTAGGGCGTGTCTGACCATTGGCGTCGGATCAGGGCGCGGCGTTGGGGTGCGTGCATCGCAAGGCGGAGGAGGGAGCCACTGCGGAGCATTGGCGACCGACGACAACGCGGCGAGGTGCGTGCCCCGGCGTCGCGCACCCGGCGGGAATTGTCAGACACGTCCCAAGTGCGCCACGGCGACAGATCGAGCCAGAGAGGAGGAGACCGATGGTGATACCGCTGCTGCGGCCGGCCCTGCGGCCGCTGGCGCAGATCCGCCGGGTCGCCCCGGTCCGCCCGGCCGACGCGGGGAAGGAGGTGGCCCGGGTCTACGCCGAGGTCGAGCGGGAGTTCGGCCTGCTCGCACCGCCGATCGGCCTGCACGCGCCCTCGCCGGCGGTGCTCGCCGCCTCGTGGGTGATGCTCCGGGAGACCCTGCTCGCCGCCGGGCGGGTCGACCGGGCGCTCAAGGAGGCGGTGGCCGTCGCCGTGTCGGAGGCCAACGCCTGCCCGTTCTGCACCGAGGTGCACGGCGCGACGCTGGCAGCGCTGCGGCCCGGACCGGGGGCGTCCGCCGGGGCCAGGGCGGCGGCGGGGAGGGAGCGGGAGGTGGCCGACTGGCTCCGGGAGACCGGGGACGGCGCGGGCGGCCGGGGTGCGCGACCGCCGTTCCCCGCGGACCGGGTGCCCGAACTGGTCGGCGTGGCGGTCACCTTCCACTACCTGAACCGCATGGTCAACCTGTTCCTGGAGGAGAGCCCGCTCCCGGCCGGCCTCCCGGCGCCCGCGCGGTCGGCGGCGACGGCCGTGCTCGGCCGGCTGATGCGCCGCAGCGCGCGCGGCACCCCGCCGGCTGGCGCCTCGCTGGACCTGCTGCCCTCCGCGCCGCTGCCGGCGGACCTGCGGTGGGCGGCGGGCACCCCGAGCATCGCCGGCGCGTTCGCGCGGGCCGCCGCCGCGATCGACGAGGCGGGGGCCCGCTCGGTGCCGGACGGCGTCCGGCGGCTGGTGACGGCCGGACTCGCCGGGTGGGACGGCGGGCCGCCCGGGACCGGCCGCGCCTGGGTCGAGGACGAGGTGTCGGCCCTGCCCGAGGAGCAGCGCCCGGCGGGCCGGCTGGCGCTGCTGGTCGCCAAGGCCTCGTACCGGGTCGACGACGGTCTCGTCGCCGAGTTCCGGCGCGGCCGGCCCGGCGACGCCGCGCTGGTCGAGCTCGCCTCCTGGGCCGCCCTGGCGGCGGCCCGGGAGCTGGGCGCCAGGCTGGGGGAGCGCGCTCTGACGGGCGGTCACGGCTGACACCGAAGCCGCCCGCGGCACTCCGGACGCACCGAGGCCCCCGCCCCGCGGCGGGGGCCCCGGTGCGTTCACGGCCGTCGGCTCCGGTGTGCCGCGCGGAATATCACGGCGTTATGGAATGCGAACGCGGGGAAATAACGCCGTTATTGAAAGAGCGCGACCCGCGCGGGTGGTAAAGCAAACTCGGAGAAGGCATTTTCCCGGCCTTGGTCGCACGCTTGACCGATGGGTGGATCGCCGGGTTGGCGAAGGGATTCGCCGTCAATTCATCTCCATGGGTGGTGGATACATGAGCAGTGAACGGATCGCAATCGTGGGAATCGGCCTCCGCTATCCGGACGCCAATTCCCCGGGCGAGTTGTGGGACAACGTACTGGGCGGCCGCCGGGCCTTCCGGAGGCTGCCGGACGAGCGGATGAACCAGGCGGACTACTGGTCGGCGGACCGCACCGCGCCCGACCGGTACTACGCGACCAAGGCCGCCGTCCTCCGGGACTACAGCTTCGACCGGGTCGGGTACAGCGTCGCCGGCAGCACGTACCGGGCGACCGACCTGACCCACTGGCTGGCCCTCGACGTGGCCGCCGAGGCGCTCGCCGACGCCGGGTTCCCGGACGGCGCGGGCCTGCCGCGGCAGGCCACCGGCGTGGTGGTCGGCAACAGCCTCACCGGCGAGTTCTCGCGCGCCAACACGATGCGGCTGCGCTGGCCCTACGTGCGCCGGACGGTGGCCGCCGCCCTCGCGGGCAAGGGCTGGCCCGAGGGCGACGTCGCCGCCTTCCTCGGGGAGCTGGAGCCGCGCTACAAGGCGCCCTTCCCGCCGATCGACGAGGACTCGCTGGCGGGCGGCCTCGCCAACACCATCGCCGGGCGGATCTGCAACCACTTCGACCTGCGCGGAGGCGGGTACACCGTCGACGGCGCCTGCTCCTCCTCCCTGCTGTCCGTGGTCACGGCCGCCGGGGCGCTCTGCGACGGCGACCTGGACGTGGCCGTCGCCGGCGGGGTCGACCTGTCCATCGACCCGTTCGAGGTGATCGGCTTCGCCAAGACCGGCGCGCTGGCCACCGGGGAGATGAAGGTCTACGACCGGGACTCCAACGGCTTCTGGCCCGGCGAGGGCTCCGGCATGCTGGTGCTGATGCGCGAGCGGGACGCGGTGGCGCAGGGGCGGCGGATCTACGCGAGCATCAGCGGCTGGGGGGTCTCCTCGGACGGCAGGGGCGGCATCACCCGGCCCGAGGCGGGCGGCCACCGGCTGGCACTGGACCGCGCCTACCGGCGGGCGGGCTACGGGGTCGAGACGGTCTCGTACTTCGAGGGCCACGGCACCGGTACGGCCCTCGGCGACGCGACCGAGATCGAGGCGCTGTCCTCCGCGCGCCGCGCCGCCGACCCGACGGCCCGACCGGCCGCGCTCGGGACGGTCAAGGGGAACTTCGGGCACACCAAGGCCGCGGCGGGCGTGGCCGGCCTGATCAAGGCCGCCCTCGCCGTGCACCACCAGGTGATCCCCCCGGCGACCGGCCACCACGACCCGCACCCCGGCCTGATCGGCGAGACGGCGGCCATGTACGTGCCGGGCCGGGCCGAGCTCTGGCCGGCCGACCAGCCGGTCCGGGCGGGCGTGTCGGCCATGGGCTTCGGCGGGATCAACACCCACGTCGCGGTCGCCGAGGGCCCCGGCCGTACCCGGCGCGAGGCGCTCGACGAGCGCACCACCCGGCTGGTCGCCGGACGCCAGGACGCCGAACTGCTGCTGCTGGACGGCGCGGACCCGGCCGCGCTGCGCGCGGAGCTGGGCCCACTGCTCGACCTGGTGCCCCGACTGGCCCAGGCCGAACTCGTGGACCTGGCCGGAACGCTGGCCGAGCGGCTCTCCGGCGCCCCGGTCCGGGCCGCCGTCGTCGCGACCTCGCCGGACGACGCCGCGCGGGCCCTCGAACGGCTGGCCGCGCTGCTCGACTCGGGCGCGCGGGAGGCGTTCTCGGCCGCCGAGGGGGTCTTCCTCGGCCGGGCGCGGACCGCGCCGAGGATCGTCTACCTCTTCCCCGGGCAGGGCTCGGGACACGGCGCCGTCGGCGCGATCCGGCGCCGGTTCGCCACCGCGGAGGAGGTGTTCGGCGCGGCCGGACCGCCCGCCGGTGCGGACCAGGTCGCCACCGAGGTGGCCCAGCCGCGCATCGTCACCGGTTCGCTGGCCGCCCTCCGGGTGCTGGACGGACTGGGCATCCGGGCCGGGGCCGCCGTCGGGCACAGCCTGGGCGAGCTGACGGCGCTGCACTGGGCCGGGGCGATGAGCGAGGATCAACTGGTGCGCCTCGCCACGGTCCGCGGCCGGGTGATGGCGCGGGCGAGCCTCGGCGGCGGCGCGATGGCCGGCCTGGCGGCGACCCCGGAGCGGACCGCCCGGCTGTCGGACGGATCGGACGTCGTCGTCGCGGGCTACAACGGCCCCCGGCAGACCGTCGTCTCCGGCCCCGCCGAGGCGGTCGACGAGGTCTGCCGCCGGGCGGCGGCCGAGGGCGTCACGGCGACCAGGCTGCGGGTGTCGCACGCCTTCCACTCGCCGCTGGTCGAACCGGCCGCGGCCGCGATGGCGGCCGAACTGGCCGGGTTCGACCTCCGCCCGCCGGTCCGCCCGGTCGCCTCCACGGTCACCGGCCGGCTGCTGGACCCGACCGCCGACCTGCGGGAGCTGCTGCGCGCCCAGGTGCTGCTCCCGGTCCGGTTCCACGAGGCCGCCGAGGCCGCGGCCGCCGGCGCCGACCTGGTGGTGGAGGTCGGCCCCGGCCGGGTGCTGTCCGGCCTGCTGGCGGAGATCGCGCCGGACCTCGCGGTGCTGGCGGTCGACACCGACAGCGCCTCGCTCGGCCCGCTGCTCAGGGTCGCCGGCGCCGCCTACGTGCTCGGTGCGCCGGTGCGGACCGCGGCCCTGTTCGGCGACCGCCTGGTCCGACCGCTGCCGCCGGAGAGCGAGCCCACCTTCCTGGCCAGCCCCTGCGAGGCGGCTCCGGCCATCGGCGCGGCCCTGGTGGCGCGGGCCGGCGGGGCGGAGGACGGGGCGGAGGAGGGAGCGGACGGCGCCGAGCGGTCAGAGCGGTCCGGGCGTCCGGCGGGCGCGGACACCGGCACCGGCCCGGTCTCCACCCTGGACCTGCTGCGCCGGCTCGCGGCCGAGCGGGTCGAGCTGCCGCTGGACTCCGTCACCGCGCGGACCCACCCGATGGACGACCTGCACCTGAGCTCCATCACGGTCGGCCAGATCGTCAACGACGTCACCCGGGCGCTGGGCCAGCCCGCGCTCGCCGCCACGACCGGCTTCGCGACCGTACGGCTGGGCGAACTCGCCGAGCTGATCGACCGGTTGGCGGACACCTCGCAGGCCGGGGCGGAGCCGGCGGGCGAGGTCCCCGGGGTGGCCCCGTGGGTGCGCCCCTTCGCGGTCGAGCACGTGGCGGCTCCCCTGTCGGCCGGGCCGCACCCCGGCCCCCGGGCGTCCGACCCCCGGGCCGCGGCCGACGACTGGACGGTCTTCGCCACGCCCGGCCACCCGCTGGCCGCACCGCTGCGCACCGCGCTCGCCGCGGCGGGCCTCGGGGACGGCGTCCTGCTCTGCCTCCCGGACGAGTGCGGCGCGCAGGACACGGAGCTCTTCCTGACCGCCGCGCGAGCCGTCCTGGCCGCCCCCGAGGGCACCAGGCTGGTCGTGGTCCAGCACCGCCTCGGGGCCGCGGGGCTGGCGAAGACCCTGCACCTGGAACACCCGTCCGTCCCGACCACGGTGGTCGAGCTGCCCGACACCGCCCCCGAGGGGGCCGCCCGCGACGAGGCGGTGGCCCGCGTCGTCGCCGAGGCCGCCGCCACGGCCGGCTTCGCGGAGGTCCGCTACCAGCGGGACGGCCGCCGCACCGTCCCGGTGCTCCGCCCCCTGCCGCGCCGCCCGGTGGCGGAGGGGGAGTCACCGCTCGACGCGCGGGACGTCCTCCTGGTCACCGGCGGCGGCAAGGGCATCACCGCCGAGTGCGCCCTCGCGGTCGCCCGGGACTCCGGGGCGGCCCTGGCCCTGATCGGCCGCGCCGACCCGGCCGCCGACCGCGAACTCGCCGGGAACCTGGCCAGGATGGACGCCGCCCGCCTGCGCTACCGCTACGCCCGGGCAGACGTGACCTCGCCCGAGGAGGTCGCCGCCGCGGTGGGCCGGCTGGAGCGCGAGCTCGGCCCGGTCACCGCCGTGCTGCACGGCGCCGGCCGCAACGAGCCGGCCGCCCTGGACGCGCTGACCGCCGAGGACTTCCGGCGGACCCTGGCGCCCAAGACCGACGGCCTGGCGGCGGTGCTGGCGGCCGTCGACCCGGACCGCCTGAAGCTGCTGGTCACCTTCGGCTCGATCATCGGCCGGGCCGGGCTCCGCGGCGAGGCCCACTACGCCACCGCCAACGACTGGATGACCGAGCTGACCCTCCGCTTCCGGGACCGGCACCCGCGGGCCCGGGCGATCGCCCTGGAGTGGTCGGTCTGGTCGGGCGCGGGGATGGGCGAACGGCTCGGCGTCGTCGAGGCGCTGATCCGGGAGGGCATCACGCCGATCTCCACCGAGGACGGGATCCGGGTGCTCCGCGAGGTGCTCGCGGACCCCTCGGCCGGCCCCGTCCTGGTGGTGAGCGGACGGGCCGGCGGCCTGCCCACCCTGGCCACGGTCCAGCGCGAACTGCCGCTGACCAGGTTCGTGGAGCGGGTGGTCGCCCACCACCCGGAGATCGAGCTGATCACCGAGGCCGAGCTGTCCGAGGGCAGCGACCCGTACCTGACCGACCACCGGCTCCAGGGCGACCTGCTCTTCCCGGCCGTCCTGGGCATGGAGGCGATGGCCCAGGTGGCCGCCGCGGTGAGCGGGCACCAGGGCTCGCCGCTGCTGGAGGACGTCGAGTTCCGCCGCCCCGTGGTGGTCCGCCCGGGCGGCTCGACCACCATCCGGATCGCCGCGCTGGTGCAGGCCCCCGGGACGGTCGACGTGGTGCTGCGCAGCGAGGACACCGGCTTCACGGCCGACCACTTCCGGGCGAGGCTGCGCTACCCCCGTCCCGAACCGCCCGGCACGCCGCCGCCGGTCGGGTCCGGCCTGCCGACGGTGCCGGTCGACCCGGTGACGGAGCTGTACGGCGGTGTGCTGTTCCAGGGCAAGCGGTTCCAGCGCCTGCTGGAGTACCGGCGGGCGAGCGCCCGGCACGCCCTGGCGGAGATCTCCACCGCCGCCCAGGCGCCCTGGTTCGCCGCCTTCCTGCCGCAGGAGCAGCAGTTGGCCGACCCGGGCACCCGGGACGCGATGATGCACGCCATCCAGTGCTGCGTGCCGGACGCCACCCTGCTGCCGCAGAGCATCGAGCGGCTCTGGCTGGCCGACCGGGCGGACCAGGACACCGGGTTCGTGGTGCTCGACGCCCGGGAGCGCTCCCAGGACGGGGACCGCTACGTCTACGACCTCGTCGTGCGCACGCCCTCCGGAGCGGTGGTCGAGCACTGGCAGGGGCTGACCCTGGTCGCCGTGCGCCGGCGCGACGGCGCCGGCCCGTGGGTGCCCGCGATGCTCGGCTCGTACCTGGAACGCAGCCTGGAACGGGTCCTGGGCGGCAGCCGCGCGGTGGTCGTCGAACCCGCCGCGGACGGCGACGCCGGGCACCGCGACCGCCGGGCCCGCACCGCGACCGCCGTCGGTCGGGCGCTGGGCCGGCCGGTGGAGCTGAACCACCGGCCGGACGGCAGGCCCGAACTCGGCGGCGGGCCGGGGCTCGAGGGCTGGACGGTGTCGGCCTCGCACGACGGCGGCCTGACCCTGGCGGTGGTGGGCCGGGGACGCCTCGCCTGCGACGCCGAGTCCGTCCTGGAACGGACCCCCGAGGACTGGGACGCGCTGCTCGGCCCCGGCCAACACGCCCTGCGGGACCTGCTGGCGGCCGAGGCCGTCGAGGCCCCGGAGGTGGCCGGCACCAGGGTCTGGAGCGCGCTGGAGTGCCTGCGCAAGTCCGGTGCGACCACGCAGGCGCTGACCCTCGACCGCGTCCACCCGGACGGCTGGGCCGTCCTGTCCGCCGGCGACGCCGCCGTCGCCACCTGGGTGACCACCGTCAACGGACGGCCCGGGCCGGTCGTCTTCGCCGTACTCGCCGGAAAGGAGAACTGATGTCGGGCTACTACGAGCTGCGCCACACCGTGGGGTTCGAGGAGACCAACCTCGTCGGCAACGTCTACTACGTGAACTACCTGCGCTGGCAGGGGCGTTGCCGGGAGATGTTCCTCAAGGAGAAGGCGCCCGGGGTGCTCGCCGAGCTGCGGGAGGACCTGAAGCTGTTCACCCTCAAGGTGGAGTGCGAGTTCTTCGCCGAGATCACCGCGTTCGACGAGCTGTCGGTCCGGATGCGACTGGAGGAACTGACCCGGACCCAGGTCCAGTTCAGCTTCGACTACCTGCGGATCGACGGCGGGCAGGGGAGCCCGGTCGCCCGCGGCCGCCAGCGGATCGCGTGCATGCGCGGGCCGAACACGGCGACCGTCCCGGCCCCGGTGCCGGAGGAGCTGCGCCGGGCCCTGGCGCCGTACGCCGAGGACGCGGTGGCCGCCCGGGTCCTGGCGGCGCCGGTCCCGCCCGGCCGGCCGGTGGGCACGGGGAGGGCGCGGTGAGTGACAACGGCCGCGCCCTGGTCGACGACCCGTCACCGTCCACGACCTCGCCGTCCTCCCGGCACGCCGCCGTTCCGCCGGACGCGCTGCGCGAGACGATGGCCCGGTTCGCCACCGGGATCACGGTGCTGACCACCGGTGGCGAGCACGTCCACGGGATGACCGCCAACGCGTTCAGCTCGGTGTCGCTGGAGCCGCCGCTGGTGCTGTGCTGCGTCGCCCGCACCGCGACGATGCACCGGGCGATCACGGCGACCGGGTCCTTCGCGGTCTCCGTCCTGGGGGCCGAACAGGAGCCGCTGGCACGGTACTTCGCGGGCCGCGGCCGGCCGCGCGGCGCCGCCCAGTTCCACGGTGTCGACTGGCGGCCCGGCCCGTTCACCGGCGCCCCGCTGCTGTCGGGCTCGCTCGCCTGGCTGGAGTGCAAGCTGGCCGCGCAGTACGACGGCGGCGACCACTCGGTCTTCCTCGGCAGCGTGCTCGGGTCGGGCTGGACGGAGGGCCGGCAGGCGCTGCTGTTCTACGGCGGAGGCTTCCACCGGGGCGTCGGCGGTGCCGGCGACGGGACCGGCTGAGCGGAGGGGTGGTCCGATGTTGGTGAGCGTGACCGGCGGCACCGGGTTCGTCGGCATCCACTCGGTCGCGGCGATGGTCCGGGGCGGGCACCGGGTGCGGATGCTGGTGCGCGACCCGGCCCGCGCGGAACGGGCCCTCGCCCTGCTGGAGGTGGACCCGGGCGCCGTCGACCTGGTCGTCGGGGACGTGACGGACGAGGGCGGAGCGGCCCGCGCGGTGCGCGGCGCCGACGCCGTCCTGCACGCGGCCTCGGTGTACTCCTTCGACAGCCGGCGGTACGCGGCCATGCGCCGGACCAACGAGCGGGGGACCGACCTGGTGCTGGCCGCGGCCCGCCGGTCGGGCGCCGATCCGGTCATCCACGTGTCGAGCATCGTCGCGCTGCTGCCGACCCGCCGGCGGCCGCTCCGGGAGGACTCCCCGGTCGGCCGCCCCCGGGAGACGTACATGGCCACCAAGGCCGCCGCCGAGCGCGTCGCCCGCCGCCACCAGCGGGACGGAGCACCGGTGGTCATCAGCTACCCGCCCGCGCTGCTCGGCCCGCTGGACCCGGGGCCGGGCGACCAGAACACCCGGCTGCGCAACACCCTGCGCGGGCTGATGCCGGTCTGGCCGCTCGGCGGCTTCCCGGTCGGCGACGTCCGCGACACCGCGCGGCTGCACGCCCGACTGCTGACCGCACCGAGGACGGGCCTCGACCGCCACTTCGCCCCGGGCCGCCAACTGGCCACCCGGGAGTACGTGCGGACCCTGCGGGAGGTCACCGGGCGGCGGCTGCCCGCGGTCTTCCTGCCCGCCCGCGCCATGCTGCCGGTCGGCGCCCTGGCCACCCTGGTGCAGCGCGGCTGGCCCTGGCACATCCCCGCGGAGTACGGCGCCGTCTACACCTGCGCCTGCGCGGCTCCCGTCCACCCGGCCGCGAGCACCTGCGGACTGGTGCCGAGGCCGATCGCGGAGACCATGGCCGACACGGTGCGCTGGCTCCGTACCGAGGGGCTCCTGACGGACCGGCAGGCGGGCCTCCTGGCGGACGGGAAGGGCAGGTGAGCCGGGGGTGAGGCGCGCCGGGGGCGGCTCCGGCTCGGGAGAGGGGGCGCGTGCGAGGCCGCCGCGCCCCCGCGCGCCGTACGGGATAGCCGCCGGCGTGCGCGGTGGCCCGGGGCCGGGGGTATCGGGAAGGGGATACCGGATGATCACGGGAGGTTCCATGAGCGAGCAGGACGTGCCGCCGATCTCGATCTTCTACCGTCGCGACGGGTTCGACCCGGGCCCGGCCCTGGGCGAGGCCCAGCGCGGGGACCCGGCCCGGCGGGTCCGGGACTTCTGGCTGCACCGGGTGGGCGAGTACCGGCTCGTCACCCGGCACGCCGACGTGCGGCGCGTCCTGGCCGACCAGGAGACCTTCGCGATGTACGACCCGGAACGCGCCCCGATCCTGCCGAACGAACTCCTCAACATGGACCCGCCGGAGCACACCCGGCTGCGCCACGTGCTGACGCCGGAGTTCACCGGGAAGAGGATCCGCTCCCTGGAGCCGATGATCCGCGCCCTGGTCGGCGAACTGCTCGACGCCATGGAGGCGCGGGGGCCCGCGGCGGACCTGATGGACGCCTTCGCCCTGCCGCTGCCGCTCGGGGTGATCTGCGCGATGCTCGGCGTCCCCGACCCGGACCAGGGGGACTTCCACCGCTGGTCCCGGACCACGCTGGACCTCGGGCTCCCCATGGAGGAACGGCTCGCGGCCGGCCGGGAGTCGCACGCGTACGTGGCCTCCCTGGTGGCGGAGAAGCGGCGCAGCCCGGACGACGGGATGATCGGCATGCTCGTCCGGGAGCACGGCGGCGCGGTGTCGGACTCCGAACTGGTCGGGGTCTGCGAGCTGCTGCTGCTCGCCGGCCACGTCACGGTGTCCAACACGATCGGCCTGGGCGTGCTCGCCCTGCTGTCGCACCCGGAGCAGGCAGACCGGCTGCGCGACGCGCCCGAGGGCGATCCGGTGGTCGACGCCGCCGTCGAGGAACTGCTGCGGTACCTGTCCGTGTCCAGCACCGCGCTGGCCCGGACGGCGCGGTGCGACACCGAGATCGGCGGCGTGCCGGTCAAGGCCGGCGAGCAGGTCGTCTGCCAGCTGCCGGTGGCCAACCGGGACCCGGCGCTCGGCGCCGGGATGGACCGCCTCGACATCGGACGCGAACCCGTGTCGCACCTGACCTTCGGGCACGGCCCGCACCACTGCCTCGGCGCACCGCTGGCCCGCGCCGAACTGCGGATCGCGCTGCCCGCGCTGCTGCGGCGGCTGCCCGGCCTCGCGCTCGCGTGCCCCGCCGAAGAGGTGCCCTACCGGGTCAACAACGAGGTCTACGGGCTCCACGCACTGCCCGTCACCTGGTGACGGCGGCCCTCGGCCGGTGACGGGGGCCCCGGCACGTCCCGCCGGCTACGGGGCCCTCCTCCGCAACGCCTTCCGCACGGCCGTCGCCAGGCCGTCCGCCATTCCCCGGGACCGGGACCGGGACCGGGGCCGGGACGCCGGGGGCTCGGGCCAGGGAGCCCCCGACGCCGTGAAGTCGTAGGCGGTCTCGGCGTGCTCGGTCTGGTCGATGCCGACCACCTCGACCTCCTCGGCGACCCGGAAGCCGATGGTCCGCTGGATCGCCCGGCCGAGCAGCCAGGAGAGCACGAAGGAGTAGCAGGCGACCACCACGACTCCGACCGCCTGCTTGCCGAGCTGCCCGAAGCCGCCGCCGTAGAACAGGCCCCTGGCACTCTCGCCGACGTGCCCGGTGGCGAGCAGGCCGATCAGCAGCGAGCCGATCGCCCCGCCGACCGCGTGCACGCCGACCACGTCGAGCGAGTCGTCGAAGCCCAGCCGGTACTTGAGGCTGACCGCCGCCGCGCAGACCGCGCCCGCGACCAGCCCGATCACGATGGAACCGAGCACCGAGACCGACCCGCAGGCCGGGGTGATGGCGACCAGTCCGGCCACCGCGCCGGAGGCCGCGCCCAGCGAGGTGAAGGCGCCGTTCCTCGCCCGTACGTAGGCCAGCCAGCCGAGCATCGCGGCGGCGGTGGCGATCTGGGTGTTCAGGAACGCCGCGCCGGCGACGCCGTTGGCGGCCAGCGCCGAGCCCGCGTTGAAGCCGAACCAGCCGAACCAGAGCAGCCCGGAGCCGAGCATCACCAGCGGCAGGCTGTGCGGGCGCATCGGGTGCTTCCGGAAACCGACCCGCTTGTCCAGCACCAGGCAGAGCGCCAGGCCCGCGACCCCGGCGTTGACGTGCACCGCGGTGCCGCCGGCGAAGTCGATCACGCCCACCCGGTCGACCAGCCAGCCGCCGCGCCCGTTGTCGGTGCTGAACACCCAGTGCGCGACCGGGAAGTACACCACCGTGGCCCAGACCGTGACGAACAGCGTCCAGGCGGTGAACCTGGCGCGGTCCGCGATCGCGCCGCTGACCAGCGCCGGGGTGATCACCGCGAACATCAGCTGGAACACGGCGAACACGGTGACCGGGATCGAGCCGTGCAGCTCGTCCCGCCCGATGCCGCGCATCCCCAGGTGGTCGAGGTTGCCGATCAGGCCGTGGAAGGCGTCGGAGCCGAAGCTGAGCGAGTAGCCGTAGAGCACCCACAGCACGCTGACGATCGCCAGCACGACGAAGCACATCGACAGCATGTTCAGCGTGCTCTTGGCCCTGACCATGCCCCCGTAGAAGAAGGCCAGCCCGGGGGTCATCAACATGACCAGGGCCGCACTGATGAGCACGAAGGCGGTGTCGCCCGCACTGAAACCGGCCGGCATCGGTGGCGGACTCAGCCGAGCCGGGTGCCGGTGCTCCGGTGGACCGCCGTCCTCCCGGACGGCCCGGGGTGGCCGCGCACCCGGAGCCGCCGGGCACGGCGGTCGCGAGCAGGGTGAAGGTGCGTACTCATCGCGAAGCTCCTCGGAATCTCCTGCGGGCGGCCCCCTGCTCCACCGGAATGCTAAGGCGGCTCCTCGATCGGTGCCCGCTGGGGGAACCCGCGGCGGTAGGCGGGCGGAGACCGGTCCGGTGGACGAACGCGTGGTGTACTGCTGCGATGAGTGCTGAGTACGAGCTCGGTCGGGTAGTCGCCAGTCGTGAGCTGGTCTTCACCGCTGCGGACGGCACGCGGGTGCCGGTGCTGTTGGAGGTCGGGGTGCCGTCCCGCGATCCGGAGGGGCCGGACTGGTACTGCCCGTACCGGATCACGGGGCACCCCGGCATCGCCGACCGCGTGACGGCGATCTTCGGCGTCGACTCGTTGCAGGCGCTGCAGCTCGCCCTCACCTGTCTCCCCGACGAGTTGAGCGACGCGGCCGGGCTGACCTTCCTGGGCGGGACGGACCTGATGCTGGGGAGCGGCGGTTCGTGAGGGCGGAAGCCTGACGGATCGGGGGCCGGGCCCGGGCGGTCAGGACGGTGCGGCCGCCGAGGAGGCGACGGCGGCGGCGAAGTCGGGGTGCACGCCGAGCTGGGCGAGCATGACGCTGAGGCCGACGTAGCAGTTGAACTCCTTGACCTTCCCGTTCTCGACGTACCAGAAGTCGGCGGTGGGGATGCTGAGTCGGGCGCCGGGCGCCCGGACGGTGCCGGCGGGCGTCTCGAAGGGGCCGGTGACGGTGCCCTCGATCGTCAGTTCGACGGCGACCACGTCGCCGATGACGTGGACCCGGTGGAGTTCGCGGTGGATGTCGGGTGCCAGGGCTGCCATGAAGACGACCTGGTCGCCGAGGTGTTCGCCGCGGTAGCTCTCGCCCGCGACGACGTTGTTGAACACCCCGTCCTCGGCGAACTCGTCGATGAAGCCCGGTACGTCGAGGACGTGGCCCTCGGCCGCGTGGTAGGCGGCCCGCACCACGGCTTCCGCGTCGGTGGTCATCGCACTTCCCCTTCCATGAAAGCAATCAAATGCTTGCTTGAAATTATGGGAGCGTCATGGCGAGCGGTCAAGCATTTGCTTGGATGGTTCTGGCCGGACGGGGGTCCGTGCAGGTCAGCCGGGGTACGGCTGCCCGTGGAACGCGCCGGTCAGGACGGGCAGCAGCTGCCGCTCGATCCGTTCGGCGGGCTCGCTGGCCAGCTCGGCGCCGATGGGGGCCAGGGCGAGCCAGTTCAGCAGGCCGGCGGCGCAGCGGGTGCGGAAGACGAGTTCCCGCTCGTCGGCACCGGGCAGGTTGGCCGCCAGGACGCGGACGGCGTCCTGACGAGCCTGTTCGAACTTGCCGCTCAGGCGGTCCCAGCCCTGGGGCGGGTCGATGCCGACCCGGGCGACGGTGCGCATCACGGCCAGTTCCGGTCCGCCGGCGGCCAGTGCCCTGATCATCGGCCGGGCGAACGCCGCCGCGAGCTCCTGGAGGGTCGCGTCGGGGCCGAGCGGGTCGAGTGCCTGGATCTGGGCGTCCAGGTACCGCTCCAGCGCCTGCTCGATCGCGGCGTCGCAGAGCGCCCTCAGCGAACCGAAGTGGTAGCTGACCGCGGCGACGTTGGCCCCGGCCCGGTCGGTGACGTCGCGGAGCTTCACGCCGTCCTGGCCGCGTTCCGCCAGGAGGTCCAGGGCGGCGGCCAGCAGGCCGTCCCGGGTGCGCCGGCCGGTTTCCCGGCGCTGGTCCGTCTTCTCTGCCCGTGCCATGGTCCGGACTCAAGCAGGGGCTCGCGATGATTGTCAAGCGACTGATTGAGTTCCTGCCGCCCGGGCCCGGCCGTACCCCCTACAGCGTGGCGGGCTGGGGCTGGGTGGGGACGACGATGACGGTGGTGGTGTCGGCGGTCAGGGCCGTGGTGAACTCCCGTTCCAGGTCCTCGGTCGTCTCTACGTCGACGGCGTGGCAGCCGAAGCCGCGGGCGAGTGAGGCGATGTCGAGGCCGGGGAGGTCGAGTGCGGGGACGCCGGGGGTGTCCTCCAGTCGGGCGAAGGACTTGAGGATCGCGTACTCGTGGTTGCGCATGACCACGTAGACGATCGGGAGGCGGTGCCGGGCCGCGGTGTAGAGGGCCTGGACGCAGTACTGGAAGGAGCCGTCGCCGATCAGGCCGACCACCGGGCGGCGCACTCCGCGCTCCCGGTCGGCGAGCGCGATGCCCACGGCGGCGGGGACGGCCCAGCCGATGCCGCCGCTGGCCGTGGAGAAGAAGGATCCGGGGCGGGTGGTGGGCAGCCATTCGAGCTGCTGGGCCATGGTCGACGTCGACTCGTTGACGATGACGGCGTCCGGTGGGCGGACCCGGCTCAGGGCGGCGTAGACGGCGGGCGGGGGGAGCGGGAGGGTCGGGGAGGCCGGCAGGACCCGGGGCCGGGGCATCGGGTCGGGGGCGGTGCGGGCCGTGCCCTCCTGGACCAGGTCCAGCAGCCCTTCGAGGGCCAGCCGGGGGTCGCCGAGCAGGCTGTCGCCGGCCCGGGCGGTGGCGGCGGCGTGCGGGTCGCCGGTGAGCTGGAGCAGGGCGGTGCCCGCGGGGAGGTAGTCGCCCGGTACATACGGGTAGTAGCGGAAGACCTCCGCGCCGATCACGGCGACCAGGTCGTGTCCGGTCAGGCGTTCGCCGACGGCCTTGACCGACAGGCCCAGCGGGCCGGCGTAGAGCGGGTGGTCCTCCGGGAAGGAGGTGCGCTCCGCGAGCGGGGGGCCGTAGACGGTGGCGCGCAGCTTCTCGGCGAGGGCGACGGCCGCGTCCCAGCCGCCGCCGCGGTCGACCTCGGGTCCGAGGACGAGCGCGGGCCGGCGACTGGCGGAGAGGCGTTCGGCGAAGGCCCGCAGCCGTGCGGGGTCGGGGGCCACCCGGTGGCTGACCGTCCGCACCCGGGTGAAGGCGGACAGCGGCTGCTTCCAGTCGTCCAGCGGGATCGACAGGTAGACCGGCCCGGCGGGCGGCTGGAGCGCGTGCGCGTAGGCGCGCATGACGGCCTCGGGGACGTCCTGGGCGCGGGCCGGTTCGTAGGACCACTTCACCGAGGGCAGCGGCAGCAGGGTCGCCTCGCGGTTGGCGAGGTACGGCTCGCCGATCAGCAGTTCCCGGTGCTGCTGGCCGGAGGTGACGATCAGGGGCGTGTGCGCGTGGGAGGCCGACACCAGGTTGCCCATGGCGTTGCCGGTGCCGGCCGAGGAGTGCAGGTTGACCAGTGCGGGGCGGCCGGTGACCTGGGCGAAGGCGTCGGCCATGGTGATCGCGGAGGCCTCCTGGAGGGCCAGGACGTAGCGGAAGTCCGCGGGGAAGTCCTGGAGGAAGGGCTCCTCGGTGGAGCCCGGGTTGCCGAAGACGGTGGTGAGTCCGAGCGTGCGCAGCAGGTCGTACGTCACGGTGCGGACGGTGGATCGCTCGGCCATGGGGGCCACCGGCTTTCCCTCGGGGACGTCGGGGCATCGGGGCAATTCGGCTCCGGCCGTCGCACGGCCCGACACCAGCAGGAGAGCACCGGCCCCGAGGGCCCCGCAACCGGACGGGCGGGTGCGGGGCCCTCGGGGCAGGAACGGATCCGGCTACTTCGAGAGGAAGGTCAGCAGCGCCTTGTTGACCTCTTCGGCGTGGGTCCACAGCAGGCCGTGCGGTGCGCCCTCGATCTCCACGTACTCGGCGGAGGGCAGGGCCCGGTGGAACGGGCGGGCGGTGCTGTCGATGGGCAGGATGCGGTCGCCGGTGCCGTGCAGGATCAGGGCCGGCACGTCGATGCGCGGGATGTCGGCGCGGAAGTCGGTGTACCAGGTGGAGGGTGCCGCGGCGGCGGCGTACCAGCCGCCGGCCGCCGCGACGTTCCAGCTGTTGCGGACGGCCTCCTCGCTGATCCGGGTGCCGAGGTTCTCGTCGAGGTTGTAGAAGTCCTGGTAGAAGGCGGTGTAGTAGGCGTACCGGTCGGCCTTCACAGCAGCCACGATGCCGTCGAAGAAGTCCTTCGGGGCCGCGCCGTCCGGGTTGTCGGCGGTCTTGAGGAGATAGGGCTCCAGCGAGCCGAGGAAGGCCACCTTGGCGACGCGGCCGGAGCCGTACGCGGACACGTAGCGGGCGACCTCCCCGGTGCCCATCGAGAAGCCGACCAGGACGGCGTCCCGCAGGTCGAGGGTCTCCAGCAGGGTGTGCAGGTCGGCGGCGAAGGTGTCGTAGTCGTAGCCGGTGGTGGGCTGGGAGGAGCGGCCGAAGCCGCGGCGGTCGTAGGTGACGACCCGGTGGCCGGCGTCCAGCAGTGCGGCGCTCTGCCGTTCCCAGGAGTGCCCGTCCAGCGGGAACCCGTGGATGAGGACGACCGGCTGCCCGGAGCCGTGGTCCTCGTAGTAGAGCTCGACGGGGGCGGAGTTCTCCTGGCCGACGGTGACGAAAGGCATGGGCGCTTCCTTTCTCTCGGGCAGCGTCAGGGCTGCGGTGGGTCACACGCTAGGACCGGCCGGGTACGAATGGTTGCCGCTGCGGGCACCGCGTGTCGTCCGGGAGCGGCGTCGGGAGTCCTACAGCTCGCGCATCTCGCGCCTGGTCAGGGCGTACCCGAAGGCGCCGATCAGGCACAGCCCGGTGGTCGCGAACACCCACCGGCTGCCGAAGGCGTCCACCGCCGCGCCGGCCGCGATCACCGAGACCGGGAAGACCCCCAGCGCGCAGAAGGTGACGGCCGCCATGACCCGGGCCAGCAGCGCGGGCGGGGTGCTCTTCTGCACGCCGGTGACGACCAGGACGTTGGTCACCGTGCTGGCGCCGCCCGCCACGCAGAGCAGCAGGACGGCGCCGACGAGGCCGGTGAACGGCACCAGGCCGATCGCCGCGCCCATCACCAGGCCGGAGAGCATCGCCGTGCGGCCGCGGGAGCGCACCTCGGTGAGGCCGGCCGCGAACAGGCCGCCGACCAGCGCGCCGCCGGTGAACGCGGCGAGCAGCAGGCCCAGCCCGGCGGCACCGGCGGAGAAGCCGTGGGTGGCCAGGGCCGGCAGGGCGACCCGGGTGGCGCCGCCCACCGTCAGGTTCGCGATGGCCGTCACCGTCAGCACCGCGCGCAGCAGCGGCGATTCCCGCAGCAGGGTACGGAAGTTCCGTGGTACGGAGGCGCGTTCGGAGATCGGGCGGGCCGGTGCGACGAGGCCGCCGCGACCGATCAGCAGCAGCGTCGCCGTCGACACGGCGAAGGTCGCCGCGTCCACGCCCAGGGCGGTGGCCGGGTTCAGCCAGGCGACCAGCGGGCCGGCCACCGCCGGGCCGAGCAGGCCGGCGCCGAAGGTGACCGTGCTGTTCAGGGCGTTGCCCGCGTGCAGGTCCTCGGCGGGCAGCAGGGCCGGCGTGATCGCCCAGGCGGCCGGCAGGAAGACCCCCGCCCCGAGGCCGACCAGCAGGGCGAGTCCGCCGATCAGCCAGAACGCGGCCGCCCCGCCGGCGGCGACCGCGCAGAGCCCGGCGGTGGCGAGCAGCCGGCCGAGGTCGGCGGTCAGCATCACCCGCCGGGCGCCGAACCGGTCGGCGAGGATCCCGCCGAGCGGGGTGGCGGCCAGCCGTCCCGCGCCGTAGGCGGCGACCACCAGGCTCAACTGGCGGGCGCCGCCGCCGAGGGAGTAGACCAGCAGCGGCAGGGCGACCACCTGGAACGCGTTGCCGAACTCCGAGGTGGCCTGGCCGATCACCAGCAGTCGGAAGCCGCGCGAGCGCAGAGGGGCGACGCCGAACCGGGGGCGGAACCGCAGCAGGCCCGAAGCGCCCGCTGTCTTCGCGCCGCTAGCCATCGAGCGAGACCGGCAGCGACTCCAGGCCGCGCAGCATGATCGTGTTGCGCCAGGGCAGGGTCTCCTCGGCGGCGGCCAGCTCGATCCGCGCGAAGCGCTCCAGCAGGCCGGTCAACGCGACCTCGCTCTCCAGCCTGCCGAGGAAGGAGCCGAGGCACCGGTGCAGGCCCTGTCCGAAGGCCAGGTGGCCCGGATCGCCCCGGTCCAGGATCAGCCGGTCGGGATCGGTGAAGCGGGCCGGGTCCCGGTTGGCCGCGCCGAGCGAGAGCAGCACCAGCTCGTCCGCCGGGATCTCCACGTCGTCGACCATCACGTCGGCGTTGGTGAACCGCAGGGTGGCCATGCTCACCGGGGACTCGTAGCGCAGGAACTCGTCGATCGCGACGGGCATCGCCGCCGGGTCGGCGCGCAGCCGGGCGAGCTGGTCGGGGTGGTGGAGCAGGGCCAGGGTGGCGGTGCCGAGCAGGTTGACGGTGGTCTCGTGACCGCCGATCAGCAGCAGGAAGACCATCGAGAACACCTCCTGCTCGGTGAGTTCGCCGGCGTCGCGGGCCCACACCAGGTCGGTCAGGACGTCCTCGCTCGGGGCGGCCCGTCGGGCCGTCATCAACTCCCGGAGGTAGTCGTTCATCTCGGCGGTGGCCTGGTCGAAGGTCATCTCGCCGCCCTGGGTGAGGATCGCCGTCGACCAGGTGCGGAAGGCGTGCATGTCCTCCGGGGGGAAGCCCAGCAGCTCGCAGATGACCATGATCGGCAGCGGGAAGGCGAAGTCCGCCACCAGGTCGGCGGTCTCCCGTCCGCGCAGCCCGTCCAGCAGGCCGCCGGAGATGCGCTCGACCATCGGCCGCATCAGGTCGACCCGCCGGCGGGTGAAGACGCCCTGGATCAGGCGGCGCAGCCGGGTGTGGTCCGGCGGGTCGCTGTTGAGCATGTGGACGACCTCGGAGCCGAGCGTCAGGCCGGAGCCCCGCCCGCTCGCGATGGCCTGGCTGCGGCGGACGTCCTGCCCGAAGCGCGGGTCCATCAGCGCCGCCCGGACGTCCTGGTAGCGCGTCACCAGGTAGACCGGCAGGCCCTCGCCGAACTCCACGACGGAGACCGCGCCGGCCTCGCGGATCCGGGCGAGGGTGGGGTAGGGGTCGCGGATGAAGGCGGACATCCGCCCGGCGGCGTCGTCGACCGCGGTGGTCATGGATCTCTCCTCGGGCTCGGAACTCTCGCGGTTACGCGGTTGCGCGGCTACACCGTCAGCGACGGGAAGGGCCAGCGGCGCACCCGCATCGGCAGGAACCAGGCGCGGCCGGCCTGTTCGGCGATCAGACCGGCCTCGGCGAAGTCCCGGTGGACGGCCTCCGGCAGCCGGCCGACCTCGACGCCCTCGGCCAGCGCGTCCACCTGCGCCAGGTGGGCCGGTTCGTCGATGGTGAACAGCTCCAGCGTCCCGAACCGGCGGTCGCGCACCTCGACGAAGCCGGGGCCGCGCCGGAAGACGCACTTGCTCGGGTAGTACGTGGCGCGCCAGTCGGCGACGACGTCCTCCGGCCCGCCGGTCAACCGCTCCGGCGGGTACAGGTGGTGGAACCGGCGCCGCGCGGCGCAGCCGTCCGTGCAGACCGCCTGCCAGAGCACGGCCAGCCCCTGCCCGGTCGCCTCGCGCAGCAGCATCAGCGCCCGTGCGGAGGCCGCGGGCGCGTCCGCGCAGAGCCGCACCGGCTCGGTCAGCCGCAGGCAGCGGACCCCGGTGCGGTGCAGCCCGGTGACCTCCTCCTGCGCCGGTCCGGGCAGGGTGCGGCGGCCGAGCGCGAAGCCCGGCAGCTCCCGGGCGGCGGGGTCGTAGTCGAGCCAGAGCTCGACCTCCGGGCCGGCCGCGCGCCAGGCGGCGTCGGTTGTTCCAGCACCGGTCCTTGCGGCGTCCGTCCTTCCGGCATCGTTCCGTTCAGCCGATCGCGACGGCATCGGGCACCTCCTCGGTGCGGGGGAGGGCGGCGGCGGGGCCGTGCCGGTGCCGCATCCGCATCAGCACCTGGTTGTCGGACTCGACGGCGACCTGGAGGTAGCCGGCCCCGTCGTGGAACAGCAGGCCCAGCGCGGTGAAACGCTCCAGCACCGGCTCGACCGCCGCCGCCCCGCCGGGGACCTTGGCGGCCAGCGCGGCGGCCGAGCGGGGCTGGACCAGCAGCCGGAAGACGGCGAGCTCCACCGGATCGGTCAGCTCGACCACCCGCCAGTCGTACCCGGGACGGGTGTTGACGAGCACGACCCGTCCGCCCGCGTCCCGGTAGCTGAGCCGGCTGTCGGGGAACCGCGCGAGCCAGGTGTCCACCGCCGCGCCCAGCCGCTCCGCGAGCCCGCCGCCGATCCCGCGCGGCGGCGCGGTGAACACGTAGGCCAGTTCGTTGAGTTCACTCTCCGGCAGGCGGTACGTCGCGCGGTACTGGAAGGCCGGCCGGGTGATCGCGAAGCCCAGCTCGGGGCGGTCGAAGTACGGGCTGAACCGCTCGATCGCGATCCGCCCCGCCCCGGTCGGCGGGTCCAGGTGGTGCAGGACGGGCAGTTGGCGGATCACCGACTCGTAGTCCTCCGGCTGTTCGCCGGGGAAGCCGTAGAGGTAGTTCCAGGTCACCGAGACCCCGGCGCTCTGCGCGTCCCGCAGCGCGCGGACGTTCTGGCAGCCCGTCACCCCCTTGTCCATGATCCGCAGGACCCGGGTGCTCAGGTTCTCGATGCCGGGCTGCACCTGGGCCGCGCCCGATTCGCCGAGCAGCTGGAACTGGTGGCGGCGCAGGTTGGCCTTGATCTCGAAGTGCAGCCGCAGGTCGACCGGGAGTTCGGCCAGCGACTTCAGGACGGTGTCGAAGTAGCCCATGTCCAGGATGTTGTCGACCACGTAGACGTCCAGCAGTTGGTGGCGTTCGGCGAGCCCGAGCACCTCGGCGAGGAAGTCCGCCGGCGGCTTGGAGCGGAACTCCATCGAGGAGCCGTTGAGCCCGCAGAAGGTGCAGTGGTGCTTCTCGCCCCACCAGCAGCCCCGGGAGCCCTCGACGACCAGCTTGGGATCGACCCAGCCGGCCGCGACGGAGGCGTCGAGCCGCTCGAAGAAGCCGTCGTAGCGGGGCGCCAGGATCGCGGAGGGCGGCAGCGGGCGCTTCGTCATCGCGTTGGCCGTCGACGTCCCGGAGCCGTCGCGCCAGCACAGCCCGGGGACGGCGGAGAGGTCGCCGCCCGCCAGGAGGCCCGCCAGGAGCGCCGGGAAGGCGGCCTCGCCCTCGCCGCGCACCACGTAGTCCAGGAACGGGAAGTTGCGGTGCAGCGCGGCGCCCTGCGGACCGTCGCAGTTCGCGCCGCCGAACACCGTGCGCACCTGCGGGCAGCGCTGCTTGAGCAGCCTCGCGGCGGCGAGGCTCGCGGTGTTCTGCTGGAAGGTGGTGGTGAAGCCGACCAGGTCCGGTGGGTCGGCGGCGAGTTCCTCGACCAGGCGGGCGATGAACGCGGGGGCGATCGCGCGGGTGGCCCTGGTCAGGGCGATCTCCTGCTCGCTCGCGCCGTTGGCGGCCAGGTACTCGAAGTAGCCGGTGCTGTCGTCGCCGCCGTCGTCGCCGTACAGCGCGCCGGCGAACGCCCAGTCGCCCGCGCCCTGGAAGTAGGACTTCTCGGAGAAGTACTGGTAGTCGTCCGCGCCGAAACCCGCGGTCTCGGCGGCCCAGTCCACGAAGTCCAGGTTGGCGTACCGGACGTCGACCTGGTGGCCGGCGCGTGCGGCGGTGGTGTGCAGGATCCCGAGCGCCAGCGACGGCACGTCGATCGCGCCCCAGGGCATGTGCAGAAGAACGATACGCATGGTGGCCAGTTCCGTCGGTCGCAGGCGGTCGGTCAGGGGTGTCGGCGGGGTGTCGCTCCGGGGCACCGCGGGCGCCCCGGAGC
>NZ_JBHUAL010000064.1:30393-40238 GCF_042789775.1 Kitasatospora sp. NPDC056800
GGGGGGGGGGGGGGGGGGGGGGGGGGGGGGGGGGGCCGCGGGGCCCCGGCGCCCCCCCCCCCCCCCACGGGGGGTCACTTCTTCGCTTCCGGCTTCGGCTTCGGCTGCCCCTTCAGGGCAGGCGCGACCGGCGCGGCCTTGGTGATGTCGAGCGCGAAGTTCTGGACCACCACGGCGCCCCGGTCACGCTCCGGGGTGCTGATCGGGTCGTTCTGGATGCTGCGTCGCTTCATAGCTGTTCACCTCCTTCCATCGACTCGGCGGGAACCCCGGGGCGGTCGCCCCGGGGTGGCCGGGGGAGCGGTGGCGGCCAGGCGTGTTCGGCGAACCGGACCATCGCGGCCAGCACCGATCGGTGGTCGGCGGTCCGGCGGCTGTAGTGGCCGCCGTCCACCCAGAGCAGCTCGTGCGGCACCGCCAGCCGCCGCAGGTCCGCGGCGTACCCGGCGACCTGGTCGGGCGGGCACCGCTCGTCGGTCCGCGAGGCGACCAGCAGGACGGGCGAGCGGACCTGGTGCACGTACGTCCGCGGGTCGGCGGCTCGGTAGCGTTCGGGCACCTCGTCCGGGGTGCCGCCGAAGAGCTGCCGGTCGAGCTCGCGCAGTGCGGGGGTGGTGGTGCGGTACGTGGCGGGGTAGTCCGCGATCGGCTGCGCGGCCATGCCGAGCGACCACAGCTCCGGCTGCGCGCCCATCGCCAGCAGGGCCAGGTAGCCGCCCCAGGAGAAGCCGCACAGGCCGGTACGCTCCGCGAGCGCCGTACCGTCGGCGACCAGCTCGGCGCGGACGGCGGCCAGGTCCTCGATCTGCGCCAGCCCGACCCGGTGGCCGTACTCGTGCTGCCAGCGGGCGCCGTAGCCGGTGGAGCCGCGGTAGTTGGTGCGCACCACCGCGTAGCCGCGGTCGACCAGGGCGTTCACCCGCGGGTCGTAGGAGTCCCGGTCGTGGGTGGCGGGGCCGCCGTGGACCAGGAAGAGGGTCGGCCACGGGCCGGGGCCGACCGGGGTGCTGACGAAGCTGTGGATCCGCCCGTACGGCCGGGGCGTCCAGCGCCGGGTGCGGGAGGTGTCGCCGCCGTCCGGATCGGGGTGGTCGGCCGTCGCCGTGCCGGGGCGCAGGACCAGCGGGCGGGGCGGGGTCGACTCCCGGCTCCAGACGCAGTGCAGGGTGCCGTCCGGGGCACAGGACAGGTCGTGGATGGTGCCGCCGGGGGTGCTGATCTCCTGTACGCGCGGCTGTGCGTGCGACTGTACGCGCGACTGTGCGTGTGCCTGTACGTGCGTCGCCTCCTGTCCCGGCGGCGGGTCGAGGTCGGCGAGGAGGAGCCGGCTCCGCCCGGCCCGCTCGTGCTGGATCAGCACCCCGCGCGGCCCCTGGTACCAGCCGGCCGAGATCTGCGAGTCGAAGGAGAGCCCCGGGTGTCTTCGCAGGCCCGTGCTCGCCCGCCAGGTCGCGACGGTGTACCGCTCGTCCTCCTCGGCCACCAGGAGCAGCTCCGGTTCGTGCACCGCGAGCGGGTTGAACTCGATCGGCCAGAGCCGCAGTCGGCGGTTCCCGGCGAGCCGCAGCGGACCGTCCACCGGGGTGTCGTGCTGGGCGTCCGGCCGGGTGTCCGTCGGCCAGAGGACCACCGAGTCGTCCCCGTCGGGGCGCCCGCCGAGGGCGAGCAGCCGGCCGTCCGGCGACAGGTCGGCCAGGCTCAGGTAGCCCGGCGCCGAACCGACCAGCCGGGCCTCGCCCGCGGGCGGTCCGACGTAGCAGTGCGAGGCGCCGTCGACGCCGACGGCCACCGCCGCGAGCGCGCCCGTCCGGTCGAAGGCGACGCCGTAGGCCCGCCCGGGCGGCACGCCGTGCAGCGCCGCGCCGCCCGTTCCGTCCGTTCCACCCGCTCCGCCCGCTCCGCCTGTTCCGCCCGCGAACGGCTCGCGCCACCACCGCCCCTCCCCGGCGCTGTCGGCGTCGAACCACCAGATGGCCTCGCCGTCCGGTTCGATCTCGCTGAGGTGGACGCCTTCCGGTCGGTCGGTGACCACCCGGCGCCGACCCGTCCCCAGGTCCCAGGCGACCGCCTGCCAGCGCTCCTCGACGAGCCGGGTCTCGACCGCGCGGTCGGCCGCGAGCGCGGCGAAGCCGGGGGACTGGAACGCCTGCGTCATGGACCCGGCCCTTCCGGCTCGACGGCTCGATGGTGGGAACAGGCTGCGCTGAACGTCCCGGGGCCGGTGCGCCGGTGTGAAGGTCCGGTGAACCAGCGTGAAGAAAGGGTCACTTGCGGAAGATTGCCGCCACTCTAGGGAGACGCCGTGGCGGCGACCAGACCTTTCGCACAGTTGGCCGAAAGACGGCTGAAGTGACCGCCGGTAGGCGGTGATGCGGATGCGCCGGCAAGGCGCGGAGGCCACCGGCAACGGCCGTCCGCCCACGGGCCCGCCCCGACCCCGGCCGCGCGGCCGCGCCCGTACGGATGCGAGGCTGGGCCCCGTGAACGAGACGATCATGGCAGCCGCCCGCGAACGAGCCGCCGGACACCGGCGCCGGTTCGACCTCCGCTTCGAGGCCTACTTCGCCGCCCTGCCGGAGCGCCTCGACACGCCGCCGCTCAGCCGTTTCACCCCGCGCTGCCTGGAGTTGCTGCGGGACCTCTCACTGCGCGGCGGCAAGCGCCTGCGGGTCGCCCTGCTGTACGAGGCCGCCCGACTGGTGACGACCGACCCGGTACCCGGCCTGGCGGAGGCCGCGCTGAGCATCGAACTGCTCCAGACGCACGGGCTCGTCCACGACGACATCATCGACGACGCGCCCGTACGCCGCGGCGGCCCCTCCACCTACTACGCCTACCGCCGGGAGTTCCCGGCGGCCGACCGCACCGCCCTCGGCCTGGCCGTCCTGGCCGGTGACCTCGCCGCCTTCCTGTCGATGCGGGTCCTGCTGGAGGCGGACGTCCCCGCCGAGCTGCGCCAGGCGATGCTGGAGGTGCAGCTGAACGCGGGCGCCGAGACGGTCACCGGCCAGATCGTCGACCTCGAACGCGATTTCCGGTCGCTCCCGGACGAGGAGTTCCTGCACACCGTCTGCGAGTACAAGTCCACCCGGTACTCGGTGCTCGCCCCGCTGCGGCTGGGGCTGCTGGCCGCCGGCGAGGACCTGGCCGCCCACGACGCACGGCTGCGCCGCTACGCGACCCTGGTCGGCATCGGCGGCCAGCTGCGCGACGACTACCTCGACCTGTTCGGCGACGAGGACGCCACCGGCAAGTCCACCGGCGCCGACCTCCGCGCGGGACGCCGCAGCTACGCCGTGAGCGCCCTGCTCGCCGCCGCGGACGAGGCCCAGCGGGCCGTGGTGGAGTCCGCGCTCGGCGACCCGCACTGCCCGGACGACATGGTGGAGCACGTCCGCGAGCTGGCCCGGCGGCTGGGCGTGGACGGCAGGCTCCGCTCGGACATGCGCCGCTGCGCCGAGGCGGCCCGCGCCGAGGCCGAGGGCTGGCGCCCGCACTGGCGGGAGGAAGCGGTGGCCTTCTTCGCGGGCCTGCCGCTGTCGAACGTGGTGCCGGACTGACCGGACTGACCGCGCTGACCGGGCGGGTGCGGGCCCGCGTCCGAGGGAGCGCCGTTCAGACGCGGGCCGGGAGCCAGCCGTGCTGGACGGCGCGCACACCGGCCTCGAACCGGCTGCGGGCGCCGAGCCGCTCCATCAGTTCCGTGGCGATCCGCCGCGCCGTGCGCGGTGAGACGCCCAGCCGCTTGGCGATCGCCTCGTCGGTGTGCCCCTCGGAGAGCAGCCGCAGGGCGGCCGACTCCTGGCCGCTGAGGCCCCGGGAGTCGCGCACGGCGGGGCCCACCAGGGGCCGCGCGGCGTCCCAGACGTTCTCGAACAGGGCACACAGGGCCGTCAGCGTGCCGTGGCCGGTCAGCACCACGGCCGCCGCCGCCGTGTCGTCGCTGTTCACCGGGATGACGGCGGTGGCGCGGTCGACCACGATCATCCGCGTCGGCAGCGACGGCACGACCCGCACCTGTCCGCCCCGCGCGGCGAGCCACGCGGTGTACGCGACGGTCGGAGCGCTGTTGCCCGCGCTCTCCAGGTAGACGGTGCGGATCTTCACGCCGCGCCCGAGCAGCTCCTCGTCGAGCGGACGGGCCGCCTCGATGCTCTCCGGCGTGTGGGCGCCGTCGGGGGCGAAGGTCATCACCTCGTCCCTCACCTCGCGGGTGAGGGACGCCAGCCGGTCGCGGATCGCGTCCAGGCCGACCAGGTGCTCGACCCCGGCGTGCGCGGTGGCCGGACGGAGGTCCGAGAAGTCGGCGATGAGCTGCGCCGCCGCGACCCGGGAGGCCTCGATCCGCTGCTGCTGGACCGCCAGTTCGGCCTGTTGGCGGGCCATCAGGATCTCCATGCCGACGTCCGGCGAGACCGCGCGCAGCGCTCCGTCCCGCTCGTGCGAGGGCCGGACCAGGGCGAGCTCGCTGAGGGTGTCCAGCGCCGAGCGCACCTGCGCCTCGGTCAGTCCGACCGCTGCGCAGAGCCCCAGCACACCGTCCTGGGGACGGGCCAGCATGGCCCTGTACACGGCTTCCGAAGCGGTGTCCAAGCCCAGAACAGCCAGCATTTCCTACCCCCCGGTAGCGGTCCTGTGAACGATGCGCGCATGATCATCGCACGAAGATCCGCAGCTGGACCAGGGTTATCCCGTGGACCGTTCCGGCCACGGCCCGAAGCGTCCCGGGCGACCCCCTGTGCTCCGTCCGCGCGGCCTGGGAACGTCGGAGGCATGTACCTGATCCACGTTCAGCTGCTCGCCCCGGAGGGGGCGCCCCTGCCCGACGGCGTTGCCGACCTCGTCCGGTCCTTGGCGACCCCCGCGGACCGGCTGGAGCACGTCGCCGTCCACCCGCACGCCGTCCCCGACCCGGTGCTCGGCCTGTACCTCCTCGCCGACGGCCTCGCCGACGCCGAGTCCCGGGCCGCAGGGCTCTGCGAGCGGGCCGTGGCGTCCGCCGCACCGCTGCACGGCTGGTCCGTGGCCCGGGCCGGCGCCCCGCTCGTCTCCCCGTTCTACGAACTGGAACTGTCCCGATCCGGCCCCGCTGGACGGAACCGGCAGGGGACGTTTCCGTCCACCTGACATCCCTTCCGTCCGCCCCGGGCCCACGGCCAAGGTAGTGATCGCCGGCCGGGAGCACCGACCGGCAAGGCCACCAGGACGAAGCGTCACCGCGGGACGCACGGTCTGGCCGCCCCCACTCGGCCCACCTCCGTGGAAGGACCCCACCATGCTGCGCACCCGTCTCGCCAAGGCCGCCGCGGTCGTCACCCTCGCCGTCGCCGCCGCGCTGCCCGTCGTCGCCCTGTCCGTCGCCGGGCACGCCACCGCCTCCGTCTCCCGCGTCGAGGCCGCCGACGTGCACGACGAGAACATGATCTGGCAGTAGCCGGCACCGCCGCGGGCGCCCACGACCGCTGCTCCTGCAGGGCAGCCGTCCCGCCCCGCGCCCACTGAACACCGGTCCCGGTCTCCGGCGGGCCGGCACGGTCTCCGTGCCCGTCGCCACCGCCCGACCCGCGGACCGTTCCTCACCGTCGCACCACGCCTGTCCCCGCCATGCCCGAAACAGGAGAAAACCCACCATGCGCAAGCGTTCCCTCCGCACGCTGGTCACCGCCGCCTTCGCCACCGCCGCGGTCACCCCCGTCCTCATGCTGACGGGAGCCCAGATCGCCGTCGCCAGCGTCGGGTCGAACATCGTCGGCACCGCAGAGGCCAACCTCGGCCACGGCGCCTGCGACACCAACAGCGCCGGCGGCAGCGGCTACTACACCAGCTGCGGCGAGTCCTGGTGCGCCGACTTCGCCCGCTGGGTCTGGGCGCAGAACGGCGTCAACGTCTCGGGGCTGACCTCCGGGGCCGGCAGCTTCGGACAGTACGGCTCCGGTCTGCACTCGACCCCCCGCGTCGGTGACGCCGCCGTCTTCAACTACAACGGCTCCGACTACGCGGAGCACGTCTCGCTGGTCGTCTCGGTCAACTCCGACGGGTCCGTCGGCACCATCGGCGGCAACCAGGGCAACAGCCAGGTCACCCGCGGCACCATCACCGCCGGCGGGATGTACGGGTCGAAGCACGTCAGCGGCTACGTGTCGCCGATCGGCGGCCGGGGGTCCTCGGCCGGTACGGAGTCGGGTGGGGCGGGTCGGGTGCGGTGGGCGGACTTCGACGGTGACGGCCGTGCGGACTACGTCATCCTGAACGACAACGGTTCGGCGCGGGTGTTCCTGAACAAGGGTGGTGACGGGCACGGTGGTTGGAGCGACCTGGGGCAGGTCACGACGGGGATGACCAGCGACCGCAGTCGGGTGCGGTTCGCGGACTACGACGGTGACGGTCGTGCGGACTACATCCTGATCAACGGTGACGGTTCGGTGCGGGTGTTCCTGAACAAGGGTGGTGACGGTCACGGTGGTTGGAGCGACCTGGGGCAGGTCGCGACGGGGCTCACCGCCAACCCCGCCCAGGTCACCTTCGCGGACTTCGACGGTGACGGTCGTACGGATTACGTCATCACCCAGCCGGACGGTGCGGTGGGTGTCTTCCGCAACACCGGTATCGGCAGCTGGAGCGACCTGGGCAAGGTCGCCGGCGGTGTCACGGCCGACACGTCGCGGATCAAGTGGGCGGACATCGACGGTGACGGGCGTGCCGACTACAACATCGTGAACCCGGACGGCAGCATCACCAGCTACGTGAACCACGGTGGTGACACCGGTGGCGGCTGGACCCTGCGTTCCAAGATCACCACCGGTCTGACCAGCAACCAGAACACCGTCGACCTGGCCGACATCAACGGTGACGGCCGGGCCGACTACCTCGTGACCACCGGTCCGACCACCGCCTTCCTCAACAACGGCGGAGACGACCGGAACAACCCCGGCTGGATCGACTACGGCCAGATCGCCGCCGGCGCCTGAACCGGTCCCACCCGAGGCGGGGCGCCGCGCGCCGGGTGCCCGCGGTGTCCCGCCACCCACCTGATCGATCGCCCTTAGTGAAGAGAGTGAATCCTTGAACCCGCGCCGTAGCATCCCGGTCTCCCTCGCCGTCCTCGCCGCAGCCTGCGGACTCGGCGCGGGCACCGCCAACGCCGCCTCGGTCAGCACCTGGGACAAGGTCGCCCAGTGCGAGAGCACCGGGAACTGGAGCATCAACACCGGCAACACCTACTACGGCGGGCTGCAGATCAGCCTGGCGAACTGGCAGCACTACGGGGGCACCGCGTACGCGGCCCGCCCCGACCTCGCCACCAAGCGGCAGCAGATCCTGATAGCCGAGAAGATCCTCGCCGACCAGGGCGCCGGGGCGTGGACCTGCGCGCCGGGCACGGGTCTCGCCACCGACCACGCCAACCCGTACCCCAGCGGGGCCGGTACGGAGTCGGGTGGGGCGGGTCGGGTGCGCTGGGCGGACTTCGACGGTGACGGCCGTGCGGACTACGTCATCCTCAACGACAACGGTTCGGCGCGGGTGTTCCTGAACAAGGGCGGTGACGGCCACGGCGGCTGGAGCGACCTGGGGCAGGTCACGACCGGGATGACCAGCGACCGCAGCCGGGTCCGCTTCGCGGACTACGACGGCGATGGCCGTGCGGACTACATCCTGATCAACGGTGACGGGTCCGTCCGGGTCTTCCTGAACAAGGGTGGTGACGGCCACGGTGGTTGGAGTGACCTGGGCCAGGTCGCGACGGGGCTCACCGCCAACCCCGCCCAGGTGACCTTCGCCGACTTCGACGGTGACGGCCGCACCGACTACGTCATCACCCAGCCGGACGGTGCGGTGGGTGTCTTCCGCAACACCGGGATCGGCAGCTGGAGCGACCTGGGCAAGGTGGCCGGAGGTGTCACCAGCGACACGTCGCGGATCAAGTGGGCGGACATCGACGGTGACGGGCGCGCGGACTACAACATCGTGAACCCGGACGGCAGCATCACCAGCTACGTGAACCACGGTGGCGACACCGGTGGCGGCTGGACCCTGCGTCCCAAGATCACCACCGGTCTGACCAGCAACCAGAACACCGTCGACCTCGCGGACATCAACGGTGACGGCCGTGCCGACTACCTCGTGACCACCGGTCCGACCACCGCCTTCCTGAACAACGGCGGAGACGACCGGAACAACCCCGGCTGGATCGACTACGGCCAGATCGCCGCCGGCGCCTGAACCGCGACCGGAAACAGGGAAGGAACCCCGTGAAGCGCACCACCACACTCGCCATGGCCGCGGTGACCGCAGTGGCCGCACTCGCCGCCGTGGCCCCCACCGCGTCCGCCGCCGCACCGACGCCCGCCCCGGTCCTGCGGGTGATGCCGCTCGGCGACTCGATCACCGCCGGGTACCGGAGCACCACCGACGCCGGGTACCGCGGACCGCTCGCCGACCTGGTGGCCCAGCAGAACCGCTACACCGTCGACCTGGTGGGCTCGCGCGGCAACGGCGCGGTGCTCGACCCGGACAACGAGGGCCACAGCGGGTCCATGGTCAACGACCTTCTGGCCGGAGTCGACGGATGGCTCGCCGCCGCCCAGCCGGACGTCGTCCTGCTCCACATCGGCATCAACGACCTGGACCGGGGCACCGACAAGGCGCACGCCGCGGACCGGACGTCGGCGCTGATCGACCGGATCCTGGCCGACCGGCCGGGGGTGACCGTCCTCGTGATGGGCCTGATCCCGACCACGCCGAACCTGACCGCCCAGGTGGCCGACTACAACAGCGCCCTGAGCCAGGCCGTCCTCGCGAAGCAGGCCCAGGGCCGCAAGGTCCGCTACACCGCCGCGCCCGCGCTGACCCCGGCCGAGATGGCCGACGGGCTGCACCCCGACGACCTGGGCTACCAGCGGCTGGCGCAGACCTTCGACCAGGCCCTGGACCGCGCCTTCACGGACGGCCTGGCCGCCCCGGCCCCGGTGCACCACGCCGGTACGGAGTCGGGCGGGGCGGGCCGGGTGCGCTGGGCCGACTTCGACGGCGACGGTCGCGCCGACTACATCGTCCTCAACGACGACGGCTCGGCCCGGGTCCTCCTGAACAAGGGCGGTGACGGCCACGGCGGCTGGAGCGACCTCGGGCAGGTCACGACCGGGATGACCAGCGACCGCAGCCGGGTCCGCTTCGCGGACTTCGACGGCGACGGCCGCGCGGACTACATCCTGATCAACGGCGACGGGTCCGTCCGGGTGTTCCTGAACAAGGGCGGTGACGGCCACGGCGGCTGGAACGACCTCGGCCGGGTCGCGAGCGGGCTCACCGCCGACCCCTCCCAGGTCACCTTCGCCGACTTCGACGGCGACGGCCGCGCCGACTACCTCATCACCCAGCCGGACGGCGCCGTGGGCGCCTTCCTCAACCGGGGCGGCGACGGCCACGGCGGCTGGATCGACGACGGCAAGGTCGCCGGCGGTCTCACCACCGACCGCGGCCGGGTCCGCTTCGCCGATCTCGACGGTGACGGGCGGGCCGACTACAACGTCATCAACCCGGACGGCTCCATCACCACCTTCCTGAACAAGGGCGGCGACGGCCACGGCGGCTGGACCGACTACGGTCGGACGGCGACCGGGCTCACCACCGACCAGACCACGGTGGCGCTGGCCGACATCAACGGTGACGCCCATGCCGACTACCTCGTCACCACCGGCCCCACCACCGCCTTCCTCAACAACGGCGGTGACGGCCACGGCGGTTGGACCGACTACGGCCGGATCGCGGCGGGCGTCTGAGCCGGCGGGTCATTGATCGACCCGCGTGGCGCGATGCGCGGGGCGGTGGTCTTCACGGTGGGGAAC